>NZ_CAJPGQ010000012.1:0-174301 GCF_905339595.1 Burkholderia sp. BCC1977 | reverse complement strand
GGAAGCGCCGGAAGACGCGGCGACGATCGAACGCGTTCGCGGGCTGGTCGCGGAGTTGACCCGGCGTTTCCCGGTCTACGGCTGAGGCGCGGCATTCGGGTTCAACCGCCGACGCGGTTGAACCTCGTCGAGTCCTGAGCGATGTAAAAAAATCCGGCTCGCAAACCGCGAGCCGGATTTTTTGCGCTGTGTGCGAACCGGTGTCGGGTCACACGGTCGGATCGACGTTCGCCTCGAGTTCGCGAATCCGCTCGTCATTGCGCGTGTCCTTGAGCACCGGCGGCCCGGCGAAGGACTTGCGCACACCGAAGCCGTACCAGATGACCATCAGCACGACCACGAACGCGACCAGCACATAGAGCACCTTCTCGTTCGGCGGCTGGATGCCGACATACGCGAGCACGCAGGCGCCCACCAGCGCGAGCAACGCGCACGGCTTCGACCAGATGCCCAGCTGGAACGGGCCCTTTTCGGTCCACGTGCGCCCTTCGGCCAGCATCCCGGAGCCGATCGGCATCGCATACGAGATGAACAGGAACACGGCGCTGCCCGCGCTCAGCACCGAGAACGCATCGCCGTACAGCGTGACGACGATCGCGAGCACCGCGCACGTCCAGATCGCGGGGCCGGGCGTCCGATGGTCGTGATTCACGCTGCGCAGCAGCTTCGACGCCGGCAGCCCGCCGTCGCGCGCGAACGCGTACATCATCCGCGACGTCGACATGATCGCGGCGAGCCCGCACACGTAGTTGATGAAGAACATCGCGAGCTCGAGGCAGATACGCAAGGTCTTCGGGATCGGCGCGAGGATGGCTTCGAAGAAGCCGGTGCCCTGTTTCATCGCGGCGGTCAGGTCCGGCATGACCAGCACGAACGCGCACACCATCACGTAGCCGAACACCGCGGACCAGAACACCGAGCCGATGATGCCGCGCGGCACGTTCTTCGCCGCGTCGTGCGTCTCTTCCGACGTGTGCGCGGACGCGTCGAAGCCCGTGATCGTGTAGGTCACCAGCAGCAGGCCGGACAGGAACGCGAGCGGCGTGGTCTGCTTCGGCCAGGCGCCGCCGTCGACGCCCGTGTAATTCGTGAAGGTGACGAGTCGATGCAGGTCGAACGCGACCGGCGAGTAGACCAGCAGCGACACGACCAGCGCGATCGTCACGACGAAGATCAGATAGCCGGACAGGTCGGTGATCTTGCTCGCGATCCGGATGCCGCGTGCGTTCAGGATGGCCTGCGAAAGGGTGATGATCGCGATGAACGCGGTCTGGTGCCACCACGTCAGGCTGTCCGGACTGACGCCGAACATCGGGGCGATCAGCGTCTTGAAGAACGGATCGTAGGTGCCGAAGTTGATCGCCGCGATCACGAAGATCAGGCCGATCAGGTTCAGCCACGCCGTCATCCACCCCCATTTCTTCCCGCCGAGGATCGCGCCCCAGTGATAAAGGCCGCCTGCGGTCGGAAACGCGGACGCGATCTGCGACATCGACACCGCGACGATCAGCGCGAACAGCGAGCCGAGCGGCCAGCCGAGCCCGATCGATGCGCCGCCGGCCGCGGAAAACGCCAGTTGAAACGCCGTGATGCCGCCTGACAGAATGCAGATCACCGAAAACGACACGGCGAAGTTCGAGAAGCCGTTCATGCGTCTCGACAGCTCCTGCGCGTATCCCATCTTGTGGAGGAGGCTTACGTCACTGTCGGTGCCTGCATCAGGCTGGATTTTCGCATCCATATTCGCTCCGTCACGTGTGTCCTGCGAGGCAGGACCGTCATCGCTGCCCGGGCCCGGTGCCGCGGCCCGCTCCTGGATTTCGTCGGCGGCACGTGCTGCCATGCATCGATGGCAGTCGCGTATCCGGTCCGATACGGGAACGGTATGAAACCAAATCTCGCGGCGATATCGGATTTCGGCAATCCGGTGAAACTCCGCACGCGTGCACCGTTCGGGGGCATCGCATGCCGGTTTGTGTTTTTGTAAGGAATCCATGCGGATCGGGATGATCCGTACTTGTCGACATGCGACAGCCGGGGAAAAGTGCGCTCCCTTGCCGGCCGGCATGGCCCGCCATCGCCTCCTGAAGTCGACCGCGCCCCGTGTCGCAATCTCGTGAGTCGACCCGGCAGGGAACGTGGGGCGGCCTACTCCTTTTGCTGCTTGCCGGGTTTCTGTCCGAACCGCGCACGGTAGTCGCGCGGCGATATCCGGACCCGCTTCGCGAATGCGCGTTGCAGCGCATCCACGCTGCCGAACCCGGAACGTTCCGCGACCCGTTCGAGCGGCCAGGCTGCCCGCTCCAGCAGCGCCTTCGCGCGCTCGACACGAGCGGCGAGCACGAATTGCGCGGGCGGGAGCCCCGTCTCCTTGAGGAAATTGCGCGCAAACGTCCGCTCGCTCATGTGCAGGCGCGCGGCCAGCGCGGCGACGCTGAGGTCGCCGGTCGGGTCGTCGGCGATTGACGCGAGCAGCGCGCGCATCGGTGGTGTCGCGCTTGCCTGGATGTCGAGACCGACGCTGAACTGCGTCTGTCCGCCGGGACGGTGCATGAAGAGCACGAGCTCGCGCGCGACCGCGAGCGCGGTCGGCGCGCCGCAGTCGGCCTCGACGAGTGCGAGACACAGGTCGATGCCGGCCGTCACGCCGGCCGACGTATGAAACGGCGGATCGCTCACGTAGATCGCATCGGGCTCGACCCGCACGTCGGGGCAAAGCGCCTGCAGCGTCGCACACTGATTCCAGTGCGTGGTGGCGCGCTTGCCGTCCAGCCATCCGCCGGCGGCGAGCACGAACGCGCCCGTGCAGATGCTCGCGATCCGCCGCGTGCTCGCGATCCGCGTGCGCAGCCAGGGCAGCACGCCGGCGTTCGACGCGGCGTGCCGCAGCGACGCTTCGTTGCCGCCTGCGACGATGATCGTGTCGATGTGCTCGGGCAAGGCTGCAAGCGCGGTCGGGCCGGCAAGACGCAGGCCCGCGTGCGTGACGATGTCGTTGCCGTGTTGCGACGCGAGCGTGAGACGATAGCGCGGGACATGCTCGGGAAGATGGCGGTTCGCGACCGCGAACACTTCCATCGGGCCGGTGATGTCGAGTGACTGGACGCCTTCGAAGCCGACGACGACGATGTCGCGTGCCGAACCGGATGACTGGGACATGGCGGAAAGTGCGGTGGAGTTGTCCTTGTGACCGCGTGCATGATCCTTGTAATTTTCCGCACATGCAATCGATTGACGCGGGTGGGCGATGCGGGAACGGAACAGAAGCGGGGCGGCGCGCGTGGCGGTTGCGCTGATCGTGTGCGTGGTGCTGGGCGCGTGCATGTCGGGGCAGTCCGGGCCGTCGGCCGCGCACGGCGCACGAACGGTCACGCAAACGCTGACCGTGAACGCACCGAAGGCGGGCCGCACGCGGCCGCTCGTGGCGATCGTCGCGGACAACGCCGGAACGGAGACGACCGATTTCATCGTCCCGTACGCGATTCTGAAGACGTCGGGCGCGGCCGATGTCGTGGCCGTGTCGGCCGACGCCGGCGCGGTCGAACTGATGCCCGCGCTGCGGATGCTGGCCGATACGACGTTCGACCGGTTCGACGCGGACGTGCCCTCGGGCGCGGACGTCGTGATCGTGCCGGCGTTGCATCGAGACGACCGGCCGGCCGTGCTCGCGTGGCTGCGCAAACAGGCCGCCGCCGGCGCCACGATGGTGGCGATCTGCGATGGCGCGGCCGTGCTCGCGAACGCCGGGCTGTTGCGCGATCGCATCGCGACCGCGCACTGGTATTCGCGCGACGGGCTGCGTCGCCGTTTTGCCGATACGGCGTGGGTCGACGATCGCCGCTATGTGATGGACGGCAACGTGATGACGACGAGCGGCGTGTCGGCGTCGATTCCCGCGTCGCTTGCCTTGGTGAATGCGCTGGCGGGGCCGGTGGCGGCGCGCGAAACGGCACGCAACGTCGGCGCGCACGGATGGAGCGACGTTCACGACGGCAGCCGGTTCGGGTTGACCACGCGCGCCGTGGCGACCGCACTGACGAATCGCGTCGCGTTCTGGCGGCATCGGACCTTCGATCTGCCCGTCGCGAGCGGGTTCGACGAACTCCCGGTGGCGCTCGCCGCCGATGCGTGGGCGCGCACGTGGCGCAGCGACGTCGTCGCAACGGCGGACGCGCGCGTGGTCGAATCGAAGCACGGGCTGCGCTTGCTGACGCGGCCGGCCGATGCCGGGCACGCGCGCGTGACGATTCCGGCCGGGCGGCGTGGCGAAGCGGTGCTGCCCGGGGTGCTCGGCGACGTCGCGGCGCGCTACGGCGACGCGACGTCGGACTGGGTGGCGCTGCAACTGGAGTATGCGAAATAGCGGCTGCCGGGCTTGCTCGTTGTCCGACGCAAACAGTGCCTCCCGCGCCGGAAACGGCCCGCGCGGGATGATGCCCCGCTCGACGAGCCCGGCCTGTGCCGGCGGACATTCGCGCGGCACATCGCGCGCACTTTCCACCGACTTGCATTCGGCGTTTGATCGCGACGCCCGGGCGGCCACGCGTCGAAACGTCGGTTTCGAGCGTGAACGCGGACGCGGGCGATGCTGCGTTACATGCGGGTTGCGCTCAGACCGTTGCCGTCCGCCGCGCCGTCAGCCGATTCCACAGCATCCCGGCGCGGCTCCCGCTTCCACAATAGGCGAGCACCGGCTTCGGCAGCGCATCGACCAGCGCGCCGAACGCATCGACTTCCGCATCGCCGATCCGGTCGCGTTCGACCGGCAGATAGCGCGCGTCGAGGCCGAGTTCGCGCGCGGCGGCGGCGATTGCCTCGAATGCCGGTTGATCGGCGCTTTCGCCGTCCGGCCGGTTGCAGATCACCGCGCGAAAGCCGGCATTGCGAATCGCCTTCAGGTCCGCCGGCGTGATCTGTCGCGACGCCGTGAACCCGGTCGCTGTCGCGGCCCGGCACTGCTCGAGCGCGCGTTCGAAACACGCGATCGCGAAATCGACGTCCTGTTCCGTCGTGAAGCGGCCGAAGCTGATGCGCACCGTGCGGCCCGCGGCCTGCTCGTCGAGGCCGAGCGCGGTCAGCACGTGGGACGGCGCGCCGCTGGTCGAGTTGCACGCGGAGGTCGACGACACGGCGAGCGAATCGCCGAGCATGAACGGGAAGAAGCCCGGCGCGTTCACCGTGAGGCTCAGCGTGTGCGGGATGCGGCGTGCCGCTGCCGCGTTGTGCGTGATGTCGCCGAGCGCGAGCAGCGCGTCCTTCAGGCGTGCGCTGAGTGCCGCGATCCGCACGGCTTCGCGGTCGAGTTTTTCGGCGGCCAGTTCGCACGCGGTGCCCATCCCGACGATCTGATGCGTTGCGAGCGTGCCCGAGCGCAGGCCGCGCTCGTGTCCGCCGCCGTGGATCTGCGGCGCGATGCGGTCGGCGATCTCGCGGCGGACGAACAGCGCGCCGATGCCCTTGGGACCATACACCTTGTGTGCGGACATCGACAGCAGGTCGATGCCGAGCGCGCGCACGTCGATCGGCGTCTTGCCGAGCGCCTGCGCGGCGTCGACGTGCAGCAGTGCGCCCGCCGCGTGCACGATGCGCGAGATCGCGCCGATGTCGGTCAGCGTGCCGAGTTCGTTGTTGACGAGCATCAGCGACACGAGGCCCGTATCGGCGCCGATTGCCGCGGCCACGGCGTCGACGGTGATTTCGCCGTCGGCGGCGGGCGTCAGGAACGTCGCCGTCATGCCGCGCTTCGACAGGTTCGCCATCGTGTCGAGGATGGCCTTGTGTTCGATGCGGCTCGTGATCAGGTGGCGCTTGTCGGTCGCGGTCTCCGCATAGCCCTTCAGCGCAAGGTTGTTCGATTCGGTGGCGCCCGACGTCCAGACGATCTCGTCGGCATCCGCGCCGATCAGCGCGGCGACCTGCGCGCGCGCGTGCTCGACCTTTTCCTTCGCGAGCCGGCCGGCGGCGTGCGAGCTCGATGCGGGATTGCCGAAGATGCCGTCGGCACCGAGGCAGGCCGTCATCGCTTCGATCACGCGCGGATCCGCAGGGGTGGTGGCTGCGTAGTCGAGGTAGTGCAGCGGGGTGGTATCGCTCATGTCCTTCTCTGGCTCTTTCTCTTCGTAACGGGAGAAATGATACGAGGGGGAGCGGGGAAAAAGGATCCAAAGTTGGCTGGTCGTTTGCTGATGTGTAGAAAAATATTTTCTCCATGTCGACTTGGATGGAACCGGATCCTTTCGTCGCCGGATGGCGCCCGACAACGATCCGCCGATGTCCATGAGGGATTCCCCCGGTGACGCGCGCATTCGCACCATTTCGCCCCGGCCGCCGCGCGTTCCGCGCTGCCCGCTGACGCCTCCCGCGCCGATCCGCCGATTATTTGCGTTTCGCGAATGGCGCGTTCGCCGGTTGTTCCATACCCGATCCGCATCCGCGCCCCTATCGTTCGGGCGTCGGCTGATTGAATTCGACGCCTGCAACCGGAAAGAAGCCGGAAAGGCGGCCGCCACTTCCTCGCGACTCGCGTCGCATCGCACACCCAAGACAACGGACCTGGCCCATGCACGGACGCCCCGGCGCGCGCAGGCGGACCAATCCACGGAGACAGACATGAAAGCAAACGAGTGGGATACCTCCTATGAGTGGAAGGCGGTGACGCTGCTGGCGCTCGGCTTCGGGCTGGTCGGCCTCGACCGCTGGCTGATCGCGCCGCTGTTCCCTTCGATCATGAAGGACCTGCACCTGACCGCGCAGGACGTCGGCAACTGCATCGGCGTGCTCGGCCTGTCGTGGGGCATCTTCGCGGCGCTGATGGGCGGCATCTCCGACAAGGTCGGTCGCCGCAAGGTCCTGATTCCGGCCATCATCGCGTTCTCGCTGCTGTCGGGCTTCTCCGGGCTCGCGGGCGGGCTGCTCGGCCTGATCGCGATCCGCGGGCTGATGGGGGTCGCGGAAGGCTCGTTCTGCCCGACCAGCTTCGCGGCCACCGCCGACGCGTCGCACCCGCGGCGGCGCGGCCTGAACCTCGGGCTGCAGCAGAGCGGCTTCGCGCTGTTCGGGCTGGCGCTGTCGCCGATCATCGCGACCCAGTTGCTCAACGTCGTGTCGTGGCGCTGGGTGTTCGCGCTCGTGGCTCTTCCCGGGCTGATCCTCGGCGCGATCATGTTCTTCGTGATCCGCGAACCGAAGCGCGCGACGGAGGTCGTGTCGGAACACGCGCCCGCGTCGCTCGGCCATGTGCTCAAGAGCCGCAACATCCTCGTCGCGATGGCCGCGCTGTGTTGCGCGATGACCGGCGTGTTCGTGCTCGGCGCATTGCTGCCGCTGTACCTGACGGACTACCTGTCGCTCGGCACGCAGAAGATGGGCCTCGTGGTGTCGGCGATCGGCTTCGGCGGCTTTCTCGGGCAGTTCGGGCTGCCGGGCCTGTCCGACCTGGTGGGCCGGCGCCTCGCGAGCATCGTGGGCTTCGCCGGCACGGCGGTGATGCTCTACATCTTCCGCGGCCTCGGCCCGCAGCCGGTCGTGCTGTTCGTTGTCCTGTTCGTCGCGTCGTTCTTCACGCTCGGGCTGGTGTCGCTGTTGTCGGGCCCCGTGGCGACCGAAGCCGCGCCCGTCGGCCTCGTGTCGACGTCGATCGGCGTGGTGGTCGGTTGCGGCGAGATCTTCGGCGGCGGCATCGCGCCGGCGATGGGCGGCTACGTCGCCGCACACTTCGGGATCCAGAACATTCTGTGGCTGCCGATGGGGGCGGTGCTGCTCGGCATCGTGGTCAGCATGCTGCTGCGCGAAACCGCACCGGCCGTGCTGCAGCGTCGCGTGGGCGTGCAGCCGGCGCTGTCGGCGGGCGATCAGCCGTAACGCGTCCACCGGTCGCACCCGCCCCCGGCGGTCGCCCGGATTGACACCTGTCGGTTGACAATGTGACGCGTTCCGCATGACCCAACCGGCCGGCAGGTGCGGTTAGACTGCCAGTTTCGCTTTCGGGAAGGGCGCGGTATGGACCGGTTTCTGAGCATCGAGGCGTTCGTCAGGGTCGCGGAGGCGAGCAGTTTTGCGGAAGCGGCGCGGCAGCTTGGGGTTACCAGTTCGGTCGTGACGAACCGCATCCAGCAACTGGAGAAGTTCGTCAACGCGCCGCTGTTTCACCGCAGCACGCGCCACGTGCGCCTGTCCGACGTGGGCGAGACCTTCTACCGCGAATGCGCGGAGGTGGTGGGCCGCGTCAACGAGCTGACCGACCAGATGCGCGAACTGCGCGCGACGCCGACCGGGCGGCTGCGTATCCAGATGCTGCCCGGTTTCGCGCTCGATCACTTCGGCGTGCCGCTTGCCGAATTCAATCGCCGCTACCCGGGCATCCAGCTCGATATCATCGTCAACGACCGCGTCGTGGACCCTGTCGAAGAAGGGTTCGACATCGCGTTCCAGATCTTCCCGCCGATCTCCGAATCGCTGATCGAGCGGCGTCTGTTCGTGGTGCGGCGCCTCTTCTGCGCGTCGCCGGCCTACCTCGACGCGCATGGTGCGCCACAACATCCACGCGAATTGCTGCAGCACACCACGGCGCTGTATTCGGGTTACCCGTCGCGCAACCGCTGGACGCTGACGCGCGGCGACGAGGTCGTCGAGATGGAGCTGCCGGGCATGATCCGCTCGAACTCCGTGCACCTGCTGCGCGAGTACGCGCTGACGGGCGGCGGCGTCGTCTGCCTGCCCACGCTGGTCGCGAGCGAGGCGCTCGTCGCGGGCCGGCTGGTGCCGATCCTCACCGACTTCCAGATCGCGCCGCTGAGCTTCGCCGCCGTTTATCCCGCAACGCAGCGACAGGCGCTGAAGGTCAAGGCCCTGGTCGAATTCCTCGTCGAATACATCGGCGACGAGTCGCCGTGGGACCGTCCGCTGCTGGAGCGCGGCTGGGTCCGTTGAGCGGGGCGATTATTCGCGAAACGCAAATGCCGTAGTCGCGGTCCGTTGCCTTGTTGAGGGGCCCCCTTGCCCCTAGAGTTGAATCCAACAAGCGGTTCAACTCAGGAGACAGCAATGACCGACACGGCATTCCACACCGTCTTTGGCTCGCTCGACGGCTACACCAAGGGCGAGATCGAAATCACCAGCGGCAGCGCCCAGCACTACGCCTTCTCGAACGTCTTCGACGTGGCATCGAAGTCGGCCCCCTACGAAAAGGTCGTCGCCGGCAAGAACCTCGAATACGTGATCGAAGTGCTGCGCACCGACGGCCAGTCGCCGTGGTTCGCGTGCGCGCACGACGAGTTCGCGATCCAGATGGATGGCGAAGTCCGCATCGAATTCATCAAGCTCGACAACCCGCCGACCACCGGCCGCGGCACCGTGAGCGCCGGCACGCAGCCGGCGGGCCGCGAGATGGGCTACGTCGTCCTCCGCAAGGGGCACCAGGCACTGCTGCCGGCCGGCTGCGCGTATCGCTTCGCCGCCGGCAAGCCGGGCGTCGCGCTCGTGCAGACCGTGCTCGGCGAGCTGTCCGTCGAGAAGTGGGCCGACATCTGCCTGCACTGACCCACCCGACTGCCCCATTCGACTATTCCAGGAGACACGTCATGGCCACCCTCGAGACCCTCGATCTTTCCGCAGGCTTCGCCGCCGATCTGGTGCAGGCCACGGAAGCCGATGCCGTCACCGGCTACCGCCGCTTCCACCTCGGCGAATTCGCGTTCCAGCGCGACGAGTATTTCGTGAAAATCAGCTGGCCCGCGAAAGGCCAGACCCGCACGCATGCGATGCCCGCGGACGCGTTCCTGCGCGCGATGATGCGCGACGTCGCGTGGGGCTTCTTCTACGGCTGGGTGAATTTCGATCACGTGTTCGGCACGCGCAATCACTACGGCAAGGTCGACATGTATGCGGGCACCTTCAACGGCATCCTGAAGGAAGCCGGCGTCGACTACACCGAGACGTTCGAAACGCCCACCATCATGGCGACCTTCAAGGCGATGCTGCACGACTGGACCAACGAAGGCTTCGATCCGTTCGCGGCGCCGGAGGAAACCGGCTCGGCGTTCGGGCGCAAGCACGGCGAGAACGGCTCGGCGATCGAGCGCACGCGCATCGCCACGCGTCGCATGCCGGGCCTCGACGGCGACTCGCCGCTGCGCGACGAACTGCCCGTCAACCGCGCATTCCTCGACGTCGCTCAGGACGAGCCGGAAGTGCATGTGAAACCGGGCTTCGAAGGCGAGCTGCACGCGTTCAACCTGTTCAAGTACCTGTCGCGTTCGGACGTGACGTGGAATCCGTCGGTTACCTCCGTGTGCGGGCGCAGCCTGTTCTGCCCGACCACCGAGGAATTCATCCTGCCGGTGTTCCACGGTAACGACCGCGTCGAATGGTTCCTGCAACTGTCCGATGAAATCGTGTGGGACATCGGCGACAAGAACACCGGTGCGCCGCGCGCGCGCATCACGATGCGGGCCGGCGACATCTGCGCGATGCCCGCCGACATCCGGCACCAGGGCTACTCGACGAAGCGTTCGATGCTGCTGGTCTGGGAAAACGCGACGCCGGACCTGCCGCAGCGATACGAGCGCGGCGAGCTGGCGCCGTACCCGATCGCGTTCTAAGCGCCCCCAAACCGGTCGCTTCGCGCCAGGCCCCCGAGAGGACTTTCTTCGGCGCGGAAAACCCGGGGCGGCGCGGCGTGATCTTGAGCGCCGCGCTTGCACACACATTCGAGGACGATTCATGCAAACCCAACTCTTCATCGACGGGCGCTTCGTTGACGCCGTCGACCGCGACACGATCGACGTGCTCAATCCGCACGACGGCTCGCTGATCACGAAGATCGCCGCTGCCACCGCGGCGGACGTGGACCTGGCGGTCGAAGCCGCCACCCGTGCGTTCCCCAGGTGGTCGGCGCTGCCGGCGGCCGAGCGCGGCCGGCTGCTGCTGCGCCTCGCCGATGCGATCGAAGCCAACGCGGAGGAACTCGCGCAGCTCGAATCGCTGGACACCGGCCACCCGATCCGCGATTCGCGCGCGCTCGACGTGCCGCGCACGGCCGGTTGCTTCCGCTACTTCGGCGGGATGGCCGACAAGCTGCAGGGCTCGGTGATTCCCGTCGAAACCGGCTTCCTGAACTACGTGCAGCGCGCGCCGATCGGCGTCGTCGGCCAGATCGTGCCGTGGAATTTCCCGCTGATGTTCACGAGCTGGAAGATGGGCCCGGCGCTGGCCGCAGGCAACACGGTCGTGCTCAAGCCGTCGGAAATCACGCCGCTGTCGACGCTGCGCATCGTCGAGCTGATGGCCGAGGTCGGGTTCCCCGCAGGTGTCGTCAATATCGTCGCCGGCTACGGGCATACGGCCGGCCAGCGGCTCGCCGAACACCCCGGTGTCGGCAAGATCGCGTTCACCGGTTCGACCGCGACGGGCCGCCGGATCGTCGAGGCGTCGCAGGGCAACCTGAAGCGCGTGCAGCTGGAACTGGGCGGCAAGGGCGCCAACATCGTGTTCGACGATGCGAACCTCGACGCCGCCATCAACGGCGCCGCGTGGGCGATCTTCCACAACCAGGGGCAGGCGTGCATCGCGGGTTCGCGTCTCGTGCTGCACGAACGCATCGCCGACGAATTCCTCGAACGCTTCGTGTCGCTGGCTTCGTCGATTCGCGTCGGCAACCCGCTGGACCCGGACACCGAGATGGGGCCGTTGACGTCGAAGCAGCACCTCGAGCGCGTGCTGTCGTTCGTCGACGTCGCGCGCGAGCAGGGCGGCCGCGTGCTCGCGGGCGGCAGCGCGCCGCAGGATGCGGCACTCGCCGGCGGCTACTACGTGCGCCCGACCGTCATCGAAGCGAACAGCGCCGCCGATCGCGTCGCGCAGGAGGAAGTGTTCGGCCCGTTCGTCACCGTGCTGCGCTTCGGTAGCGACGAGGACGCGCTGTCGATCGCCAACGCGACCGAATACGGGCTCGGCAGCGGCCTGTGGACCAACGATCTGTCCCGCGCACACAAGATGGCGTCACGGATCGACGCGGGCATGTGCTGGATCAACTGCTACAAGCGCGTCAATCCGGGCAGCCCGTTCGGCGGCATCGGGAAGTCGGGCTACGGCCGCGAGATGGGCTTCGAGGCGATGCACGACTACACGGAAGCGCGCTCGGTGTGGGTCAACGTCGACGGCAAGGTGCCGCCGCATTTCAAGCGTTGAGGTTGCGATGGAGCGCTTCGTCTATCAGGGAACGCCTTCCCGCGTCGTGTTCGAATGGGGCGCGCTCGATCGGCTGCCGGACGAGCTGTCCGCGCTCGGCGCGCGGCGGGCGCTGATTCTGTCGACGCCCGAGCAGCAGCCGCTCGCCGAACGGGTCAGGGACGTGCTCGGCGAGCGTGCGGCCGGCGTGTGCGCGCAGGCCGTGATGCACGTGCCGGTCGAGGTGGCGCGTGCCGCACGCGAGATGGCCGCCGAGCTGGGCGCGGACTGCTGCATCGCGATCGGCGGTGGCTCGACGATCGGGCTCGGCAAGGCGATCGCGCTCGAGTCGTCGCTGCCGATCCTCGCCGTGCCGACGACTTACGCGGGCTCGGAAATGACGCCGATCTTCGGGCTCACCGAAGGCCGGCTGAAGCGCACCGGGCGCGATGCGCGCGTGCTGCCGCGTACGGTGCTCTACGACCCGTCCCTGACGGTGTCGCTGCCGCCGGGGATTTCGGCGGCGTCCGGCGTCAATGCGATGGCGCATGCGGTCGAAGCGCTCTATGCGGAAGATGCGAACCCCGTGATCAGCCTGATGGCCGAGGAGTCGATTCGTGCGCTCGGCGACGCGCTGCCTGCGATCGTTCGTGCGCCCGACGACCGCGAGATGCGCAGCCGCGCGCTGTATGGCGCGTGGCTCGCCGGCACGTGCCTGGGCGCCGTCGGGATGGCGTTGCACCACAAGCTCTGTCATACGCTCGGCGGGACCTTCAACTTGCCGCATGCGCAGACGCATGCCGCGATGCTGCCGCATACCGCACACTACAACCACGCGGCGGCGCCTGACGCGCTGCGCCGCGTCGCGCGAGCGCTGGGCGGTACCGACGCGGCCGATGCCGGCCCGCTGCTGTTCCGGTTGAATCGGCAATTGGGCTTGTCGGCGGCGCTTGCCGACATCGGGATGCCGGAAGCGGGCCTCGACGAAGCCGCCGACCTCGCCTGCCGGAATCCGTATGCGAATCCGCGGCCGATCGAGCGTGCGCCGATTCGCGAATTGCTTCAGCATGCGTGGGAAGGGCGCGAGCCGCAGTAAGCGGCCGGCCGCATCAAAGGAGACGAACGTGACGAACGATCATCATGACGGCGACACCCGGCTGACCGAGCAGGTCGTCGCCAGCTTCGACGGTACGCCGAACCCGCGCTTGCGCGCGCTGATGCAGAGCCTCGTGCGGCATCTGCATGCGTTCGTTCGCGAAACGGCGCTGACCGAGGCCGAGTGGATGGCCGCGATTCGCTTCCTGACCGAAACCGGGCAGATGTGCGACGACGTTGTGCGCCAGGAATTCATCCTGTTGTCGGACACGCTCGGCGTTTCGATGCTGGTCGATGCGATCAACCATCGCTTCGCCACCGGCGCGACGGAAACGACCGTATTCGGCCCGTTCTACATCGAGGGCATGCCCGACCGCGCGTATGGCGAGAACATGGCGTTCACGCCCGGCACGCCGGTCGTCGTGCACGGTCGCGTGCTCACCACCGATGGCGCGCCGGTGCCGGGCGCCGTGCTCGACGTGTGGCAGACCGCCGACAACGGCATGTATTCCGGGCAGGACAAGGCGCAGCCGCACGGCAACCTGCGCGGCCGCTACCGGACCGATGCCGAAGGCCGTTATGCGATCACGACGATTCTGCCGGTCAGCTATCCGATTCCGACCGACGGCCCGGTCGGGAAGATGCTCGATGCCACCGGCCGTCATCCGTGGCGGCCGGCGCACCTGCATTTCATGATCGACGCGCCGGGGTATCGCAAGCTCGTCACGCATCTGTTCGACGAGGCGGACGAGTACCTGAAGTCGGATGCCGTCTTCGGCGTGAAGCCGTCGCTGATGGTCGCCTATCGTCCGCGTGCGGCGGGCGATGCGCTCGCGCGCCGGGTCGGGCTGGGCGGCGCGTACCGCGAAGCGACGTATGACTTCGTGCTCGACCGGAGCTGACCGACATGGCGCGATTCTTTGCGGTGTTTGCGACGGACCAGCCCGGGATGCGCGAGGTGCGCGACCGCGTGCGGTCGACGCATCGGACCTACCTGCGTTCCGCCGCGCAGCAGGGCGTGGTTGTGCGGCTCGGCGGGCCGACGCTCGATCCGCAGGGTGATGCGATGAACGGCACGCTGCTCGTCGTCGAGGCGGACGACATCGATGCGGTGATGCAGTTCGTCGGCAACGATCCGTATGTGAAGGAAGGGCTGTTCTCGCGGGTAGAGGTGCGTCCGTGGGACTGGAGCCTCGGCAATCCCGAGCGGAGAGCGTGAGTCATGGGCGCCACGCAACTCTGTCGCTTCTCCGATGTGCCGGACGGTGGGGCACGGGTCGTCGATGAGGCGTGCATCGGTCGCCCTGTCATCGTCGTGCGGCGCGGGGAGCAGGTGTGGGCGTATATCAATCGTTGCCCGCATTTCTCGGTGCCGCTCGATTTCGTGCCGGGCAGCGTGTCCTGTTATCGGTCTCAGGTGCTGATGTGCGCGCATCACAGCGCGCTGTTCCGGTTCGACGATGGTGTGTGTATCGACGGGCCGTGTTCGGGTGCCGGGCTGGAAGCCGTGAGTGTCGAGGTGGATTCGGCGGCGTGGGTGATTTGTCGGGGCGCTTGAATCGGAAGGCGGGATTGCTCAAGGGTATTCGGATAACGAGGCAATCGCTTCAAGCTGGATGAAATGGAGAATTTATCGGATTTCATCCCTCCCATTAACTCAGTAAAGCTAAATAAGTCATTTTATTGAACCCGGATGAAAGCGCATCCGGGCTGGGAAAGTCGTTGTTTCACGAAGCACCGGGCGGGTACCCGCGAGACAGTGGGCGACCGGTTCGAATTGACAAAAAAGGACGGAGACGCAATGAAGCTGAGGTTTGGAGCAGTCGCGATGCTTGCCATCGCGCAGGGTGCGTACGCACAGAGCAGCGTGACCATGTTCGGTCTGATCGACAGCGGCATCTCGTATGTCAGCAACGAGGGCGGCGGGAAGAACGTCAAGTTCGACGACGGCATCTTCACGCCGAACCTGTTCGGTTTTCGCGGCACGGAAGATCTCGGCGGCGGATATCGCGCGACCTTCGCGCTCGTGAACCAGTTCTCGATGGCGAACGGCAGCATCATCGGGACCGGGATCTTCGGGCGTAACGCATACGTGGGCATCGAGAGCGACCGGTTCGGCAGCGTCAGGCTGGGGAACCAGTACGACTTCATGGTGGATTCCCTGTTCGCGAAGGGGAATGCGATTTCGATGGACCTCACGGGCCTGTACGGATTCAGGAACGGCCCGTTCCAGCGTCTTGCGCTGCCGGGCAATCCGACCGGTGCGTTCGACTGGGACCGCACGGCGGGCAGCAAGCCGGTCGCGAATTCGGTCAAGTACAGTTCGCCGACGGTTGCCGGGTTTTCCGGGGGCGTGATGTATGCGTTCGGCGGCGTGGCCGGTTCCGTCGGTGCGGACAACACCGTGAGCGCCGGGTTGAACTACGAAGTCGGGGCGTTCGGTATCGGCGCGGCTTATACGAACGAGAAGTATGGGCCGGCGCCTGCTACACCGTCGACCAGCGTGCGTAACTGGGGCATCGGGATGCACTATGACTTCGGCGCCGTGACCGCGAAGGCGCTGCTGACCACCGTACACAATTCGTTCAACGACGCCGGCGTGTGGATGGCCGAAGCCGGTGGGGTGTGGCGCATTCGGCCGGACGTCTTTCTCGGCGCGAAGTACATGTACATGAAGGGCAATGAGGCCGTGAACGACAACCATGCGCATCAGGTCAGCGTTGCGCTGCAATACCTGTTGTCGAAGCGGACGATGGTTTATGTGTCCGCGGATTATCAACGCGCGAACAGCGGAGCGAACGCGCAGATCAACGGCGTGCTCGATCCGAACGGGGCGTCGAGTTCAGCGAGTCAGGCGGTCGCGCGGGTCGGGGTGCATACGATGTTTTGAGCGGGCGGCGGGCGGAACGTGCGTCGAGTTCCGCCCTGCACGTGATTACTTCACTGATGCGGCTGCCGCCTTGGCTTTGTCCTGCTCCGCCGCCAGCGCCGCATCTGCCGCCTGCGCACGCTGGATGGCGGGGCGAGCGAGCACGCGATCGATATAGGCACGAATGCGCGGCGTCTCGGGCACCAGCTTGAACATCGTGGTCCAGTTCAGCGCCGAGCCCCACAGCACGTCGACCGCCGTAAAGCGCTCGCCCAGCAGGTAGGGCCCGTTCGCCAGTTGGGCATCGATTGCGTTGATGACGGTATCGAAGTCGCCGTAGGGCGACGTCGAGTAGGCCGCGGGCGGGCGATTCATCGAGCGGTCGACGATGGCCGGCTCGAAGCACGAGCCGTAGAACGTCATCCAGCGCAGATACGGGCCGCGCAGCGAATCGCCTGGCGCCGGCGACAGGCCGGCTTCCGGATACAGTTCCGCCGCGTACATGTAGACGGCGGCCTGCTCGGTGACGATCACGTCGCCGTGGCGCAGTGCGGGCACCTTGCCCATCGGGTTGATGCCGAGGTAATCGGCTTCGTGGTGTGTTCCGGCGGAGAGATCGAACGCATGCAGTTCGTAGTCGGCGCTCAGTTCCTCCAGCAGCATGCGCGCGCCGGCCGATCGGCTGCGCGGGCAGTGGTACAGGGTCAGGTGACGGTCTTGCGGCATCGCGGGCTCCGGTGTGCGTTCGGGACAGGTTTTCAATGTAGGACGGTCGCGCGGCGCCGTCTTGGAAAAATCCGCTGTGGCGGTGCATCATCACGCAGTCTCCTCAACGGTTCGTCACCATGGCCGACTTGCGTAACGTGTCCGACACGCCCAAAGGCGTCGTCGGCCCGAAAGCCTTCAATCAGCGCTTTCGCCTGAATCGCTACCATCCGTGCGCCGAACTGGCCGGGGTGCTGGATCACCACTGGATCGTCGAATGGGATCTGCGCGACCAGCCTCCGTATGTGCAGCGCACGCTGCCGTATCCGTGCGTGAATCTGGTGTTCGACCGCCGGCGGACGGGGATCTTCGGCGTGGTGTCGGGGGCGTTCGAGACGACGCTGGCCGGGACGGGGCGGGTGATCGGCTTGCGGTTTCGGCCGGGGGCGTTTCGGGCGTTCTTTGGCAAGCCGGTGCATTGGTCGACGGACAAGGTGCTGCCGGTGTCGACGCTGCTCGACTGTGGCGATGCGGAGGCCGAAGCCGCCGTGCTCGGTGCCGAGGATGACGCCGGGATGGTGGCGGCTGCGGAGGCGCTGCTGTTGCGGGTGCTCCCGCCGGCCGATCCGCAGGTCGAGCGCATTCATGCCATTTTGCAGATGCTGCAGCAGGACCTCGGGCTCACGCAGGTGCGTGACCTGGCCGAGCGTGCGGGGTTGAGCGAGCGCACGCTGCAGCAGCTCTTTTCCAACTATGTGGGCGTGACGCCGAAGTGGGTGATCTGTCGTTATCGCCTGCATGAGGCGGCCGACAAGCTTGCCGGTGGCGAGCCGGTCGATCTCGCGGAACTGGCTCAGTCGTTGGGGTACTTCGATCAGGCGCACTTCACGCGCGATTTTCGGAAGCTGGTGGGGAAGGCGCCGGCGGAGTATCGGCGGGAGGATCGGCAGGGGTGAGAGTGGGGATTCGTGTGCGCGTTGACGTGCTTTCGGGCCGACAATGAACCTGCGATGGGGGCTCAGGCCATCGGCGGATTTCAAACTCTGGGTGCGTTGCCGATCATTCCGCCCTATAGTGCTCGTCGTTGATCGATCTGCAAGAAAATCAGGAGCGCGTCGTGTTTTACCGGAAATCCAGGTTGGGTCGTTCGAGCTTCGTGTGCGCTGTCGCCCTGACGATGATGCTGGCGCCCGTCGCGGCGCGTGCCGAGGCGGAGGCTGGCGTCGGCACGACGCGCATCGCGCCTGTTGCCAGTCACGACACGTCACCCGCACGACCGATTGTCGGCGATGACCCGGTTGTCATTCGGGATGCCCTGAAGAAGCTGCACGTCAGCGCCGCCCCGCCTTCCTTGAGCGACCGGGTTCGTGGCCTGGTCTCCGACGCTACCGATCGGCATGGCCCGAATCCCGACCTGGCGGCCCTCGACCTGGATCGTGTCGTGACGTTCGTGGTGCCGGTGCGGTACGGGCTGAGGTACCGGTCACAGCGGCACCTGTTGACGCTGGACGTCGACCTGTTCGACGCGGAGCACGAAGACCGGACAGGCATCCTGCTCCGGAAGGTCACGACGGGGCCACGTGGGCGTGGACTCGTGATTGCCCCCGAAGCGAAGGCAAAAGGGTACATCCAGCAGATCGACATCATCGAACTCGAGTCCGGGCAAGGCAAAAAGACCACGGTTCGTGGCCGCATGCGGATTTCGCCTGCTGTGTACGCGCAGGCGCATGGTGACTTCGCGCTCGTTTTTTCCGGGCGCCTGGTTCGGCCTTATCTGACCGAACAAATCGAGCATGTCGATCCGAGCATCGATGAGCCGACGGACATTACGACCCGGATCTCCAGGTTGCATATGGATCTCGATTCGATCTCGCTGGTGAGTCCGTCGAGTGGGGTTGTGTTGTCGAAGAAGCTGCGGTTGTCGAAGTAGGGTTTTCTTGTGCGGGGCGGTGATGCTGATCGGTTTTCGGGGAGGGCATGCGTGTCCCGCGCTTGGACGCCGGTTCTCTCCACGATTAAGGGCGAGTGCGGTGTAGGCGGCGTCAGGTCGGAACAATATGGGATGGAGCAATAGATATCGCAAATTTGTATGTATCGAAATCGCAAAAAATCGGCTGGTAGCCCCATCACGCCTGGAAATTGTTCACATCCGCCGTACAGCTCCCGTGCTAGCAAACACCTCATCGCCCCGTGCAAATGATGCTACGTGACGGTGGGGAAACGAGAACACGACGGTGAAATAGGAATCGCAATTTTCGCGGCGCTTACCGCCCCCACAAAGCAATCGAAGCACAGGTGGACCAGCAATCGCCTGTAGTTCCCTTGTTGGCTTTCCGCACGGGACAGGCTTGCATACGGTGATGCGGCTCTGTCCGCCTGACGCGTTGATTTCGTCCATGCTGTGCCCACACGGGGGCAGCCACGCTAGTCGGCCGCTCTCACCACTTCATGCGCGGGATGAGAAGCCTGATGGTCGGCCAGTTCAACGCGCTCGCACAAGCCATCGAACACCGGTGGTTGTGTGGACGAGTCATCGGAACTTGGAACCGGCGCATGGCCCAACACGCCGCCGTCACTGCGGCCGTCTTTCGGTAGTCAAGAACGGACGTGCGCATGGCTTGCAGCACTACTTCTGCCTGGACTGCAATCGCACTTCAATCGTGACGACAAACACGTCCCTCGCAAAGCTCCGGCAAAAGGAAGGGCTTCCTCGGAACGCCGCCATGGCGGCTGGGATGGCTGTGAGCGATACGGCCGCCGCCCAGGACGTGGTGATTTCGCCGCCCTCCCGTGAGCATCATTGCTTCGGCAAGGGCCTCCTCGACCAACAACCGACAGCGACTCTGCGTACTACGCGCCACCACACGCGAACTGGGCGTTACATTGAAAAGGTTTAGCGCCTCGAAACATGGTTCGGAGCAGAACCCGTCATTCCGTGTCCAGACGGTCAACGGCTACCCCTAGCGCCTTAAGGGAACGTTGAATACCGAACTGCGTAGCGCCGCAACCAAGTACATGCCCAACTATCTTGCCCGAGAGCATCGGTGACGTAGGTCAGAGAGGGCTTTTCGCCCTCGCGGTTCATTGCATCCTCGCTTGGGCGACATTCACATACATAACGCGAATCGAGCCTTCACATATATGCCCACTACCGTTGGGCCTCACGGCCCACCTAGCAGCTTCGACAATAGACTGTCCAACTCGTCGGAGCCACTCTGCGAACGCTCCAGATTGCCCTCAGGTTTGATGGGTCTGTCGGCAGACCCATCGGGCGATGTAGGTGCCAAAGGATGAATCGGACTGTCGGGAAGAAACCCGGACGTCCGTTCGCGCATAGCGGCCGCAGCGACCTGTTGCTCGAATGCACGAGCCATCGATACTTCTCCTGGACGCGGAGGCCTCGAGACCGGCCGCTTCATCCCCGTGTAACGGTACAGCAAGTCCTGCTGCTTCGCTTTAAGTCTTCCAGCGCGTCGCACGACAGGGCGTTGGTTGTCTCGCTCTTGTGCTTCCGCGAGATAGTCGAGCCGACCGTTGTGGACGTCCAGCCACGTTTGGTTCTGCAACAGATGCGCAGAGCCGCGCGATGGATAAAGAGGTTCGAGACTTCCATCTTCGCGAGCCCAATAAATCACACCCGGACGGATGGGGTCCTGCAATACAACAACTGTCGGATTTTTAGCTTTAAGTCCAGCGCGACTCCGATATCCATATCGAAACTCTCGCAACGCCTGACTACTGTAGGAGACGCTTTCGATTTGAATGCCATTCGGACGCACAGTCTTTTCCTTTCGAGGAAGGAGCTTAATATAAATCTCCTCATCAGACATCGCCATTGCATGGTCTCCCCGGCGCTCATCGCAATACCAAGTGAATACCGATTGGGGCGTATGAACACATCCGTCACGTTTCATGTCGTCGGTCAACATTCTTTGGGGAAGCGTGGTTTGCGTATTGTGCTCGATAATGGCTAATACGAGAAAATACCGGAACTCCCTCGGCGTATGGAGCGCTTGCTTCTTGAGCGTTCTCCGTTGCTCCCGATTTCGTATGTCCTTGCTCGTTGACACGGAGCCTTGATGTTCCGCCATGAGCTCCTGAACCCTTTTCAAAATCGACTCTACCAATCCCTTGTCGGTTGGCGTGTTGGGGCGCGCAAGCGCACGCTCAATTTTCAATTCATCGCAAAGTGCCTGTTTCGCCGCGTCCGATATCGCCGGCCCTCTGTCAAAATATGCGGCTGCACAACGTCCATGAAGCGGCCAAGCATCAGGGGGCAGACCGAGCTCTTCAAGCAGCTCCTTCTTAGGGGTGAACGCACTGAACAGACACAAACGGTATGCATCCCAGTTCTCATGTGTAAGACCATCGTAGAATCCCACAATTGCATGACTTTCCCTGTCAACTGCCAGCATAACCGTCGGGTTATTGACGTGGGTCCATCCGTCCCATCCTCCTAAAAGGTGCATTTGGTGGAGCGTCCCGTCGAGGTCAAACACATCAAGACCGTTGTCAGCAAGGTCCGATGAATGACCAACGCGGTCACCGTACAGCTCTCGCATCGCCTTTTGACCAAGGCGAATTGCGAGCAAATCCAAGCGCTCTATGATTTCCGACGCCCGATGTGTGAACTGATGTATGGTAGGAACCAGCCTACCATCGACCGGGAATTTGAGCAGATTCCCGTCGGTATCGCGCATCCCGTTGCTTACGACGTACAGGTCCTGCTTCATACGGCGGTACGTCTCGTTAAGCGATAGTCCTCTGGTTGCCCAGTACTCGGTCAATGCGACTTCGAAAATGCGGATGTCATCGAATTGCGAGGGCCGCCCGATAAAGTCTCTCCGCAGTTCAAGACTGCTCCTTCGCCCGACCTTAAACCCCATGCCGATACGGTCTTTTCCCGGAGCCCCGCATCTCTCATGGAGGGAGATGCACGCGCTTTGGTCGCAGCCGAAGTTCCAAACATGTGCGAATAACTTTCTCGCTGCTGTCTCGCTCAAATTGCCTTTCCCGGCAATCTCTCGCACGACGTTAGCGAATGTTTTCCTTTCGTACAACTCCGACTCGCGACCCGGTTGCCTGACGCCTTTCTCGTCGCACCACGGTCCGAAAAATGGCCTTATCAGTTTCCAACGTGCATCCCGGCTCGCCTTGACTTCATCACTGAGCTGGTCGTCCCGAAGTTTCATGGTCGCAAGCCGAATGTGGTCTTTGACGACACAAAATCGCTTTCGACGTCCGCCGCTCATTTGACCCTCGAGCCAACGAAGCCCGAATCTTACCGGCTTTCCTGTCGAATCCTTAGGTTTCTCGGACGCCTCGAACAAAAACACGTCGTCAGCCGCTGCTACGATTCGAGTGACTCTGTGGTACCGCACGCCACCGCCGGGCAGTTTTTCTTTCAACAGTGTGCCGACGGTCAGTGTCATGCCGTACCCTCTGCAATCGCTAGCGGCCATCGCGGACCGAGGTGCTGCGTAGTATCAACACTCACGTAACCAAGAACTGCCGCAACACCCAACAAGCGATATGCATGGTTAAGGTCGCTTCCCATTTTTGCGGCAGCAGCCGACAGCCGCGTGTCCGCAGTGGACGAGCGGAGGTTGTCCGTATTCAGAATGGAGGCAATCCTTGCCGCGTCGTCCGCGAGAGTTCCTCCGTCTGAATCTTTCATCCACCGCCAGATACGGCGAGACATGCGCCACTTCATCTCGTGGATGTGTTGCTCAGTAACAAGCGACCATCCCCATCCTTGCTTCAGGCAAAACTCCTTCTCCCGAATCAATCGTCGCCACGTAGTCTTCTTTGTCAGTTCGCTGCTGTATTTGAGCGATAGGCCGGTATGGCGATGCTCTCTCCACCCGGACCTCGTCTCGGTCACAAGAACGTCGATGGTCATCACCGAAGTGCGCAGTGGTTTTGGATTGTTGGCGAGAATTGACCTAATTTTATCGATATCGTAGAGAGGATATTGCTCTCTAAGGTCGACGACTTCAGGCCTCAATTCAAGAAGAAAATGCAGCTTCCGCTCCAACAGCGATAAATATTCGTGGGTACGACCAGTCTTCACGCCTGGCACGGAAAAGCCCACGCCGAGGGTCGTGTCCTTCGCCTCAATAAATGGTCGATACATCCGCCCCAATGGTATATTTCGCTCGTCGTAACAGGGCATGTCCGGGCACAGGATTCTCTGGATTCCACTGTGTTCAAACGTTGGAGACGTTCGATAAATTTCGCTTGCCTCAAAGATTCTTGCTGCGTCGCCCATTCGCGCTCCGTAGGTTATCGTCACTCTTGACTTGGTTCTTCATCATTTCACTGTAGTCGCGCCGCCTTTGCTCGACACCTGCTCATGTTTCGCGTACGGCTTCAGTAGCGCGTAAGTGAGGGGATATGCTGTCTCGCCTCCTCGACGTATCGCCTCACGGTCGGGGATACCTGACAGAAGCCCTCCATACGTAATCCGCCGCTTCCTAGACACATTCTGTTGGCATGACTTGAGCCGCAGCTCGATAAGGGCTGCGACCTCTCTGTCGCGTGCCTTCACGCGGGTTCCCAACCGCGTCGAATTGGCGAGGTGTGCTGCGCTCATGTCGCGTGAGAGTTTCGGTATTTGTTCCTCGTACCATTCCCGAGCGAACAGTTTCAAGGCTCGAGCATAACGCTCGTATAGCCGTGTGAATTCGGTTCTCGTGCCGGTGGGATTTCGTTGTAGGTACTCATTCAGTAACTCTTTGGCGCGCTCGACGTTATTTCGGCTAGCCCGGCTCTTTACCCTGCCTTCACTTACACCGCCGCAGCGCCCCTTGCGATTACGTCGCACCGAGGCGATGGCGGTACGAAGATGGTCGATGTCATCGAACAGAAGAGTGGCCATGACCAAATTGCGGTAGGTCGTTGCTACTGGCTTCTTAGACTCTAGGGCTCGTACCAGCCAAGTGCTCCCATACTGCGATGCCCGCTCAGACGACAATTCCTGCGCGTCGTGAGATTGCAGCAGTTCGTGCAGGCGCTCGGTGACAACCACTCCGTGGTTGCAGAGTTCAAGCTCAGCTGCCCGCGTTCGATATGCGAGCGATATGTCCTCGTAGCAGATGTCTGCTGCGAGCGGTGCTCGAGTCAATTCCAGCAACGTCGTCGCCAGCTTCGGAGCGAATCTTTCCGATACGTTTTTGCACTCGGAGTCCAACGCACTTTTTGCGGGGTGCCCACACGGGCAGCAATTGCCGGGAAGGAATTGATGGTGTGGCGAACGTACCGAGAACTCGCATTCGCCACAGACCGATTGCAACGCAACTCGATGCACGGGACAGTATGTCAAGTTTGGCAACTGGTGAAAGCGACGCCAATATCGAAATCCAACTCTGGCATCGTCCTCTTCGCCGCACGCCGGACACCACATCATCCGAACATTTTCCGCCGTGGCCACAATCCGCGTGGTTAGGTACGGCCCGACTTCTTCGCGCGGTCCTGCAAGCGCCTTTAGCACCTTGGGCTGGCGTGACGACTCCAGGAACGGTGCGACCACAGGAAACAGGGTGTGGCCTGATATTGGCTCGATTGCGGACTCGAACATCGGCGCGGTCGCCGCCGCGAGTGAATCGAGGCCATAGGGGAGCCAAAGCGGCGGGCATAGCATAACCGCCTTCTTAGCCGGCGCAATTGCTCCTGCACCATGCCACGCCAGCAACTCGTTAGCAACCTTATAAAATGGAAGTCCATTCAGGAGTGCAATCCGCATGATGTAGCCGACGATTGATTCGTCGTCCAGAATCGGCCCCCAGAACAAGCGCGTCATAGTCCTGTGTCCTTGGTTGCCTTAGATGAGCCGCCGAGCAGTCGGTCGATTGACGCCTTGCGCAGTGACGCCTTTCGAACCAGTCGCCAGACGACAATCCTTTGATTGGGCGGCAGTTCCTGTCGAGTCCATGCCAGCCGTCTTTTGGCGAAGTCAGCGCGCTCCTCACCGATTGGTTCCCCCCGGCGATTCAGCATTCCGTTGACGTTGCGAAGTGATTGGTCCGTTAGCCCCGCGAGCAAGGCGACTCTTGCACGCGTGACTTGACGCGGGCGCCCGCGTTCGCGAAGCAAATATTCAAAGATTGACGTAGCGGCAGTCATTGCTCTTTCAAGTTGTTCTCGGTCCGCTCGCCGAATTTTCACCACTGCCGCCGGCGCAGTTTTCGGCCTACTTGCTTTCAACCAGTCTCTGTCATTGCGGTACAGCCATGTCCAGGATTTCTGGCAAGTTCGGCGCAGTTGCGTGGGAGAAATGCCCGGATGCTCTGCGCAGTGCGATTGCCAACGGTCACGGTGCCTGTTACGTATCGCACTCTCCAGTTTGCTGTTCCGCTCAGTAACAACATCAGGGTTCTTCCGGAGCAGCCTGTAGATGTATGCCTGCGACCGACCGGAGGACGTCACGAGTTCCGCGATGGGACGTGCGTTACGAAGTTCAGCGAGCAGTTCGTCGTCGATGAGGTCATTTGTCTTCTTGCGTAAGCGCTCTGATAACCCGAGCCGAGCGGCTGCAGCAGACACCGTTGCAACACTGACGCCGAGCGCATTGGCGGCCTTACAGAACGACGGATTCACGTTAAGGGCATCGCTGTATTGCGCATCAGTGATTTGGGGAGCACGCCTTGGGGCTCCGTTCTTTCTCACCTGTGCCAAGGGCTCTGCTTGTTCGATGAACCCCTCCAGGAGAATCGCCAATGCAGGGTGGATGCTTCTTCGCCGTCCGAACGCTCTCCCGAGCCATTTCGCCACCGCTTGTGGGGTGCTAACAAGCGAGGACATGGCCAGGTCCTCGAATCCGGCCGAGTAGTAGTTGCAGACGTCGACAGAGAGTCGCTGCAGGCGTACATTGTCCCGCGCCAGGTACCCAAGTTCTCGCATCCGCACTTCGCAAACATCGAAGGCAGCCGCCTCTGTAACGCCGCGTTGAATTGCGTTTGTTGAAGCCTCGGCGTAGCGCCGTGCGTTGGACAGTCGCGCTCCCTCATTGCTTGCGCTCCACCGCACGCCTACCGCTGCGGTTACCGCTTCGTCTCGCGATGGGTCGAGTAGAAAAGCTCCATGCCACGGACAGCGGGTGACAAATGGCGAAATGTGAGCGCGGCGCACGTATAGGATGCCGTCCCTCAACTCTGATTCGAGGTCGCATTCGGGGCAGCCTCTGACCACTCTGGGCACTGGCCAGAGGCTGTTCGGCTCCCGTACGGGATAGAGAGGCCCCTTACATCCGTAGAGGACGCGGCGCAGCAGTTCTCGTCGTCCGGCGACATCCAACCCAATAGAGTAGTAGGCAAAGAAGGAGTGGTGTTCGAGCCAATCCCGCATCGACATGAAGTCACGGCCGAGTACTCTGTAGAACGACAACATCGGGCTGATAAGTTTCTCGTCATTCCCACGCCAGGGCTGCCCGAGAACAACGCGGCGAAACCTACGTTCGCATTGACGAGGCGAAACGATGGCGCTCCTTCGTACGACGCTACCAATTGTTTCGTCCGGGAATGGCGGGGGATAGAGGATATAGGTCACAGTTGAAAATCTCCCAGCACGCCGAGCTTTGCAGCAGCCTCCAGGGGGTCCTTGGCCGTTGCTATCGTCTCTGCCAAATCGGCCGGCTTTTTGGAGCTCTTTCGCGCTGTTGCTTTGGGCTTTTTGCCGGGCTTTCGCTCGCTAGTACCCCCATCAGCACAATTGGCCGAGGGTTCTTTCGGAGCAGTCGGAGAGTCATCACTGCTAGCTGGCTGCGATTTCTTTTTCTGGGGCGTGGCGGGCTTGACGGCCTCATGTGCTTGTGGAGGGAGAAGATGTTCCCACTTCTCCGCTGTCGCGCTGTCGATTCGCGTGCCGACCGCGCGCAACCTCAAGACATTAAGCCCGTCCTGATATTGCTCCAGCGCCTCCTGCCCGCTGACAGCAAGGTATGTCTCGTCAATCGTCTCGGGGCGCTGGTTTTCGAAAGTGCGGGACAGGTTAGAGTCCTCGTCCTTTGCCATGCGCTTGAAGAGGTGGCTGGTAAGCAGCGCCATCATCCTTGGAATTCCCTGAGTCCAAAAATGACATGCATCGGGAAACCACGGCGGCATCAGCTCCAGGTCCCTATGACTGATGCGATACCTCCAGAAAATCTTGCATAGCCGATGCCAGCTGGCGTCGTTAGGTAAGGCGTCGATTCGCGATATCCCCTGCGCCATCAGCTTAGCTCCTTCTTGCTGATGAGCGGCAAATAGCTTGGTCAGCTTATACGTCCCCATCGATACAACAGGCACCCCGCAAGCCTGCATAAACGCTGTCAACTGTTGAAGTACGTCCTCGGTGTGGTCATCGAACTCCTTCAGCCGCTGCAGGTCATCAACGATAAGAAGGCCTAAGAAATGATTTGTCGCCATCCGATACGTTTGCGAGATTAGCCGCCACAGCGGAGTACCGGTAAGACGGGAGGATAGGCCGTAGTCTTTATCGAGTAAATTGTCTCCCCTCTCGAGGATGCTCTCGAAAAGGGCTTTCAATCCGTCTTTTCGCTTAACTTCGACTTTCAACATCGGCAACAGCTTCCAAGCTCCCCGGTGGCCTCCGAGATAGTCGAGCTCGATAGCCCTCTCTCCGCCGTATGCGGCCTGTACTCGGTCTCCGAAACTCGTTTTTCCGGCCCCGGTGGGGCCAATGACCGTCCGACCATAGGTGCCACCACCCGACGGACTGGTGCGCATCAGTATTGATGCTGCTCTATTGCTGCGCCAATCTTCCTCTCGTAGCGTTGACACACGCATGAGATGTCTTTGAACTTGCGGATTCGCGGGGTTACGTCGGTGCAAACAGTGGCGAGTAAGGCTAACGATATCTTGCAGCGCGTCAATGTGCTGGTCGTTGGGGATAAAAATTTCGTTGTTCCGCTCCAACCACTCGCGTCGCATTGTGTAGGACCAAGTGAAGAAGTCACTCCCCCGGTCCTCGGGCACCGTCAACAGCTTCGTGAAAGCCGACGCGCGGTCGGGGACTTCTGGAATTTTTTCCAACAGCTGATTTTCAGCATACGACGTATCCACCAACGAACTCTCCTATATTCGAAACCCGAACGGCTCATTCAGCAAGCTTGAGTTTCGTCGACTCGACATATCGCGCTCTCTGCTTTAGCTGGTGCGACCACCCGAAGATTTATTCGAGCACCAAGACATCGCTGTTTGTCAGGCGATACGGATATTAGGCGGACTTTCTCAGGATGCGCAACACGGCCTAACGCCTGAAGCTTGGCGTCAGATGCCACAAAAAAGAATTGAAAAGGCCCGCGCCGGCGTTATCAATCCAGATTGATAACGCGACATTCAGTATCACCAACTGACATATATTTTTGCGAACGCCCTTAAATTAAGCGAAAAAGGCCGATGGTTTAATTGATAACAGGACCGTCTTATTCGAAATTTTTCGTCGCAGCAAAGGGCGCAGTTGAAAGTCCGAAATATTTTTCGGCTAGCGTTGTATAATCGCAACAAGAGGCCGTGATTCTCGTTAGCCAATATGCCGAACCGCACGCGGACCGCATTCCTCGAAGCAGAAACAAGGTTCTCCCGACCGCTCCGGAGTAGGCGACACTCGCCCGATATTGAGTCCATCGAACACATATGGCATCCTCAGTGCTCAATGAGGCAGAGTACTAAACGACGAGCACAGGGTGGCAGCGTCTTGAAGAAGACGCCAAGGAGAGAGGTTTGCGTATTCGGAAGGGATACTGAATGGTATGGAAGATTCGTGGTCCCAAATCCTAGCCCCTCTGGCGCAAGGTCATTTTGCAGTGGACTAGACACCAGTGGGGTTCTAGGTTGGAAAGCCGCCGCCGATGGTGGCGAAATCCCGCATCCGATGGTTCGCCCCACCTCGCCGTCACGAATGGCGGACCGAGCGCAACTCACTCTCCAGCTTCTGCCACATCTCGCTACACAGCCATCTACAAATAAGACACCACAGGCAGTTGCCCGCGCGATAGACCCAGGAACGGTGTCGACGCACTAGCATCTCGCTTATTTTTTCCACGACCTTATCGCTGTCAAAGCCGGTCCACACCTCAGGCGCCGGCGTCATGCCATTCGATGCGAGTGCCGGTGCCACTTCCTCGAAGAAGGCCTCTCGCAGCAGAGGTAGCGACATGTTGGGACAATTCCGCATGAGCGACACGGCGACATCGCGGTAATCGATTTCGTTGTCGACGAAGACATCGGACATGGCAATCCAGCAATTTTGCCGTTCCAAAGTGTTTACGGAATCTGCCATTTCACGATTTCCAATCATTCTGTTTGCTATGAATCATCCCCATCTGGTCTCGGGGGACACCACGGGCCTATGATTGTGGCGCCCGAGAAGGTTTAAAGAGGGAACCCGAAGTGTCCCGGACGCGCGAGAATCGCTCCGACTGCAAATGCGATACAGATGACCGGCCACCGAAGCACTCTCGCCACGCGCGCGACCACCTCGCTGCGTCGATGCCGCTCATCAAGCAATCTGGCGACGCCGAGTTTCAGGCCACGTACCTCATCCTCCAGCTCTTCTTGCTTCATCGCCAGACACTGGAGCACGGGCAATAAGTCAATTTCCACGATGTTCGAAAACTTGGTCATCGAATGACTAACAAGTTCGCGTCCCTTGAGCTCCTTTGACTCGCCGCTCGCCAGCGGGTGCGCTTCCCCATTCTCAAACTCGAACACGAGGCCAAACTGCCGGTAGAACCGATGGCGACGTTCGAGGTTGCTCCTTCCATACGCACCCACATGGCTCGCAAGCAACTGAATAGGCATTACCGAGTCGTCGGGTGCAACACGGCGTGCCCATTTCACAATTTCGTTAAAGCAGAGGCTTCCAATATTCAGGCTTCGCAGGGATTCCTGCTCGACGACGACGAAGCCATTGGTTAGCGTCACTCCGAACGAACGATGCGCTGACATCTCGCATACTTCCTCTCGAGCGTTCGAATCACCAAATCGGTCGGTATCGACACGAAATGCGACAAGGTCGATTTGCTCACGCCCGGCGTCCCCGGATTCCTGCACGCCGACCAAAAGCATGTGATGTCGGTCTCGCTTTTCATCTCGAACGCGGAACAGCCGCCAAGCGAAATTGTGCCTCGATTCTTCCTTCCTCGTAGGCCAAAGAACTGGTCCCGATGTCTCGCTTACCATCCGTTATTGTTCCATTCCAAGATTTCCGTTAAGCGATGCTCCGCAGCCTCGTCTGAACAACTTCAGTTTCGGAAGCAACGCGCTGACTCGCGTTTCACGTTGGAATTTGCGTTTCCTGCAACCGCTCGCTCAAGCTGCGCCGCTCGTCAAACGATGCATTCGGGCCCGCCACTGCTTCTGCCTGCCGCGCCGCAGCAACAAACTGCTCACGCAACGTCAGGTCAAAAAGGAACTCGCTTGCAAAAGCTATCAAATTGGTCTTAAAGTCGCCACGCGCTTGAACGAACTGAAGGAACCGCTCGTTTTCCGCCAGCGCGAGCACTATAAAGCTCGCCAGCCCCTTGCTGCCCCACCGATTCGCAATCAGCCGCACTACCTCGAAGACCTCGAGGTCCACAAGGACCTCCGCATACACTTTGGCCTGTTCGGAATTCAGGCCAATTTTTCCTTCCGCCATAGAGCGAACAATCTGTAGGCCTTGTATTGCCTCTGAGTCAGTAGCCTGGACCTCGAACGCAGCATCAGTCGAGAAGATAATCAGATAGATAAGAGCGGCTACCCTCCAGTTGTTTGGGGCGCGAGATACGCCAAGCTCCCTGTATAGAATTCCGCTCTTAGACAAGCTTTGAAGATACGGTTTCAAACGCTCCCTACCGAGCCTAAACAGAGCAATCAGAGAAGGGAGAAGAGGGTCTGTGCTGCTCCGGAACTCTACCTTGATACCCTTGACGCGCTCGCTAACAACAGCCTCTGCAACGACGTCAATGAAACGGGTATGACCAGCTTCTATAGCATGCTCGAGTAGCGCTATCTCCTCAGGCCCGGGGCCATCAAAAATGAATCTCTGGGTAAGCCACGCAAGCTGCGCGTCCTCGCCACCTCTGCACGTGCACGAATTTAATACTGACGTGCGCACAGTTCTGGGTAACTCGACACACACGCGCGCCCAAAGTTGCGCACCAATTGGCAGCACGATTCGCTCGAACCCTTCGACCATCATAGCTTCGCGCACCGACTGGAGTGACAGCACGCCTTGGAGCACAGATATCCATGTTGTCCAGCCATCGGAGATTTGCTTATCCAAGGCGCCCGCCTGGTCCGCCGCTGACCGGTCGATATTTCTCAGCATATCAACAATCAGTGCAGTCGCGTTGTCGCGCGAAACTGATATGTCGAGTAACGCCTGCAATCCCGGCGCCAGATTCACATTGAAGAGCTGCAAGTTCTTGGTCGCGCCCATTGTCTCCAGCGCCACGCGGCGGAAGTGAGACGCAGTACCCGGTGATATGAGGTCCTGCTCGACTATAAACGGTCGTAGGGCTCTCACTGCTTGCAGAAGGCGTGGCTGCTGTCCGTCGAGACCTGCAATGTCTTGGCGAATGTATGCATCGAGAACGTACCCGAACGCGGGGCTTTCTTTAAAGAGCCTACGTATGGTTTCACTATCTGCACTGTCCATCGCAGCCTCGAGCCGAGGCCGGACTGAGATGTAGGATGTTTCCTCCCTGCTTGCGGCGCGATGGTGCAACATCGAAAACGTGTCGACCAGGGAGTCATCATGCAGGATGCGACTCACCGCTTTGGGGGGGGAGCAACCCTCGCTTATGAAGCCGTTCGCCGAGAGAATGTAGGCCGCCAATGTAGAAAGTGCGACTTTGTCGCCCCATTCCAACTTGAGTACCACGAGTTCGTTTATGAACGACACGATTCCGCGCGGTGTCACATTTCCATTTGGGCGCAGTTCTCTATCTTCATATAGCCGTAAAATCTCGTCGTAGTCGCCAAGCAGGTCTTCACCAAATGCCGCACACAGCTTGGTGCTGAAGTAGCTCTTCCACGAGTGAAGCATTGGTGGTGGCAGCGTGAAGCGAAGCTGAAAGACCTTTTCAAGAAATGAGGGCCATCCGGCTTGCGCATCCACGGTTTGGGATAAGCCCGGCACCGATGACTGTAGCACTCGGCGTTCGTCCACCACGGGCACGATGACCCACAAACGACTAAACCAGTCTCGCGACTTGAACTGCGGATTGTCTAGGAAAGAACGCAGCAGCGCCCACACTGCTTTTGTGTCTGCTGAGTCGATGCGGTCCAGGTTATCCACAACGATGACCAACCGGCGAGCATCGTGTAAGAGAACGGCTCTCATCAGTTCGCTGAATGCGTCCTGGAACTCGATAGACGTCGGCTCAGGTTCGTCTCGGACCTCAACCGTTTCCTCATCCGAGTTACGCCTGACTATGACGCCCATCGCCTCATTAGAGAGCAGGTGAATCAGCGCGAAAGCCATGACTCCCACGGCTACTATTGAAGCGAATAGCGGGGCTGTGTGGAGGTCGCGTACAAGACGCTTTTCAAGTTCGGACATCAGCGGCGCAGCGATTCCCAGTGCTGCAAGCGCTGACAAGAGAACTTTTGCCGTGGTGGAAAAGAACGGCGTCGTTTTCCGCGATGTCGTTTTTAGCCGTCGACTCAACCCATCCAGCCTGGTTTTCCAAAGGGATACGCTTGCCTGCCCATTGGGCTCTCCTAGCCAGCCCTTATCGGCAAGCTTTCCAACAAGTGCGGAGAGAAACGCGCGGCGAAGCGGGTCTCCGACATGCACCCATGCGTCGTATTGAAATACAGCGACATCAGTCGGGCCGGATTCTGCCTCGTCTACCATCGCTGGCTGGACGTTGTCGAAGTACTCGGCGACCATCTTTATGACCGTCGACTTCCCCGCCCCCCAAGTGCCGTCGAGCCGTATCGTCTGCCCGCCGGGAGATGTCCGAATTACGGTGGTTATGGTGTTTGCAATCTTCGCATGTGCACCGCCCAACTCGTCAACGTTTGACGGCTCGTCGGTAAGCAGCGTCGGCATTGGACGCATCGCAGACTCTCTCATGGCATTGTCGGCAGCAAGACGGCCATGTCGCTTCGCCGAAATTGTGGGCTTGCAACTATCCCCTTTGCGCCTGGTTCTCCTCGCTGCTCCGTTATGACCGTCCGGAGCGTGCGACCCGATTGCCAATATAGCTGGGAGTACCTTCTAGCGTCCACCGCATCAGCGACCGGCCTACTGCCCACGTACATCGCGAATTACGAAAAGCTGACACCCGCAATCATGTCAACCTGAAACAGGTCACGCCATTCAAGGGACTTGACAGTGCCTGCCAATCTTCGTAGTGTTCATTCAATGGGCTAGTTGCCGCCCGTCAGCGTGTGCACTCCCTCCTCGGGGAGTACGGCAAAGGCAGATTCCGCAGTACCTCAATACCGAGTTTCCGTCCCGGAGCCCGGCAATGCACACCGTCGATAATGGCTCTGCTGACCGGAGACTTGTATGTCTTCCCGTATTGCCATTCCTTTGGAGGCACAAGCCTCTGCCTTGGTGTCTTTTCTTGCTCAGGCAAAACATTCGCTCTCACTCGAGACTGCGCTCGAGATTTGCGGCTCGATGCGGGCTGCCAAAGAACCAGCCGCACGCTTTCTGAAAGCCGCGCTGGCTGGTCGGAATATAGAGCTCAAACACACGTCCTGTCTAAAGGCCCTCGCGCTTATGGACGGGTTCGATGGACACGTTTCTCGACCCAAGCTCGAATGGGTAGTTGCCCAGTACACATTCGATGCACCCGCTATTACACCCAAGGTGAAGCGGCATCGCAAAAGCACTGATGCAACGGCTGACATCTGCACACGGTTGGTCGGGGACCTCGCCGGCGCCAAAGAGTCCCCGTACGCAAACGTCTTGTATAACGCTGACTACCTTGAATTTGTCTTCATCGGAGAACCACAGCCCGGCGCACGTTACATTTTGGCCTGCAAGAATCGGGACGGCTCCGCTGCAGCAATCGGGAACGATGACGTCCTAAGTGCCGTGGAACGGGTTCGACGTGTTATTGAAGGCCAGTTCCGGGGATGGCTCGACGGAGCAACGAAGATTTTTCTCCAAGACGGAGCCCGCCTCCGTCTTCTCAAAGATGGCGAACCACTAGCTGATGGTCGTGAGTCCGATGTTCTTGCTGCATGCGAGCGAGACAACGAATTTGTGCTTGAGGCCGAATCGTTGCTGCGGCTTCCCGTCATAACGCGACGATATCAGGTGTTTTGGGTACCTGCGGATAACGACGAAGTGGCGCCGATAGACGACACACCTCTTCAGCGCATGTGGCGCCGGTTGGAGGCGTTTTATCGCTTCAACGACGAAGATTTCTCCTGGTTTTTGTCCCGACGTCGGGAGGAGGAAGAGGAAGGACGATTCGACAAGGATGGCATCGATACCGAACGGCTAAAAGCAGTGCTCGCGGCCCGCAACATTTCGGAGGAGCAAGCGGCGTCGATGGCTGGCATGGGTCTTGTCGAGTGGAATGCCGTGATGCAAACCGAGGAAGCGCCACGCGACGCCGTGCTCAAGCTGTCAGAATCGCTGCGGCTTTCCTCGGCTAACGACCTGTACTTTGACTCACGCAAGCCGGTTTGGATGCCAGTGAAAGACGGCGAAGAAATCGCACTCTGGATGCGGAATTTCGACCATCTGCATCTGTCTGTGTCCGGTATTGCGGAAATCGCGCCGCTAGCTCAACGCTGCCTTGAGAAGTTGACGGTGCTGCATCGCCGGTCTGCGGAAGTTGAAGCGCTGCAGACTGTCCTTTCCGAAGCCGAATCAGCAGGGCTTCGGCTTTGCGTGACCATCGGGAAGCGCTTCGTTTCGGACCTTCCCGTCCTCCGCGAGCGACTGGCCATGGTCGGGCACTTGTCCTTCTGGGACAGAAAGGAAATCGAGAGCCTCGGGCCGCCGACGACTCGTGGAAACGGCAATGACGGCCAACCGTGGAGCGCGATTGACGACGAATATCTCGCAAGGTTCAACTCGGTCGAGATAACGGTCACCGACTTGATTGCCCTCCGGGAGGAGGTCGCGCGCGCACGTCGCGACGGTCAGGAGCCGGGCTGGGAGGCAGCGACGTTCGCTTCAATCCGAGTCTTTAAAGGGAAACCTGATTCAGCACACCGCGCGCATACCGCAATGACTCGTATGACCGCGCTGAGCCGTCTCATTGAAGATGGCGCACTTGCGGTATGGATGGAGAAATCCAATGAGCCCGACGTCGCGCTCGTACCCAAAAACGTCCTTCATGCGGCAGCGCGTTGTCCATTGATTCGAGTTGGGGACGAGCCCGGTTTTGAGCTTGCGACCTTCCGGCGCTTTGCCTTAGAACTTGTAGCGCCGAAATGACATCCGCGCGGTCGCGCCACAAAAAACCAATCTGCGAGAAACCATGTCAGACGACGCAGTCCTTCCGAAGGAAAACGACAGCCAACGCATCGGCCATCGTGCGAACAAATGCTTCTCCGCACATCACCCCGACAGTTGGCGCCCTCACTCGCTTGAAGGCACCGACGACGTTGGATTTGACTACCAAGTTCAGCTTGTAGCCGAAGGCAACTACGTTGGTATCTTCCGGGTACAACTAAAGGGAAGTGAATCGCCGACCCTGAACGCAACGAGGGAGTTCTACTCGATATCTCTGAGTAGAAGCACGGTCAACTACTATGCCCGCGTCGCCGACCCGATTCTTCTCGTGTTTTGCGACCTCAGCGTAGACCTCGAGCGCACTACCGCCTGTCCTGCATTTTACGTGTGGATACACGACGAGCTGAAGCGGTTTCGAGAAGAAGGCCGAGATAGCTCCGGAACAGATAGCCTCGTCGTTCGCGTTCCCGTCGGCAACCGCCTAACCGAGGAGGTAGACCTACGCTCGGACCTGGAGACTCACGTCCGCCTTCACAAAGTCGCTGTCGCTATGGATGGGGTAGTCGAGGACAAACTACCGTCAATATCGCCAGACGAGCGCGCCAGCCTGCTGGAGAACGTCTCCACAGGGCTCTCCCAGTACAGTGGCACATTGCTGCAAGTAATGGCAGCACCTGCGACCACGCCTTGGCCGGCGGCCCCCCGCGATTCATTTGCCGGCAAGCTAGATGAGGCAAGCAGGCACCTGTCGACAGGGTCGGTAGACAAGGCCGTGGTCATCTTGGACGACTTGGAACCTAATCTCGAAAAGATGACGTCCCTCGAAAAGGCGGAATATTGGTATTGCCGGGGGGGAGCCCACTCGCGCAGGTCTGAGGAAATCCAAGCTTCTGCGGACTACGCCCGTGCCTGTGAATACTCGGGAGACATGCCACGACATTTGACAGCGTGGGTGGAAGCCGAGCTTGTACTTCGTTTTCGGCCGGGAAAGCCACTCGACCTATCGGACCTGAAAACGCGCTTGCTGGCAGATACCGTCGAAATAAAAACGATGCTGGCCCGCCTCACCGCAACTGAGGGCGACTTTGATAGTGCTTACCGCATATTGAACGTACTGCCTCGCAGTGACGCACTCAAGACTCTCGCCATTGTCGCCGGAATGCAGGGGAAGCACGACGAAGTCGCGAGAATTTGCAATGAAGGTCTGTCGAGCGAACTGCACGACTCACGGAGCGCGCAGCTGTATCACGTACTTCGAGCTCGCGCCAACTTCATGCTGGCGATACATGCGACGCAGGACGCACCCGGAGAATCGGAAATTGTCATTGCATCTGCAACCGGGCCCGCTGACCTCGATGTCGCACAATTGCAGACCGTCTGGGATGATGTGCTGGCAAGCGTGGCGTTGCTCCGACAAGCCGGTTGGCCAAACAACGTCGAAATTCTCGCTGACGTGTGGTGCGCCGCTGCAGTCATGCTTGGGCGCGCGGCGGAAACCCTCGATGCTGCCAAAGAAGCGGCAGCCACCCGGCCGCATTTGCCTATGGTGCAGTGGGCCCTCGAAACATTGGCTATCCAAGTCGAGGATTACGATGTCGCACTAAAGGCGAACGCCCGTCAGCCGGAATCCGCGCCGCGTACGTTTCGAAGAATTGGCGTTTTGCATCAAGCGAAGAGGCATCGCCTTTGTCTCGAAGCGGCGGAGGCCGCTTGCGATGGCTTGCCCATTGACCATGAACTCTATCCCGTCTCACTCGCGCTGGGCATTCTATCGGCAGACGTTCTCTTTTTAGCTGACCGCGCACACGCGCTCGTTGAAATACTAGAAAGCAATCCGGCATGGGGCCCCCACGTAGCCGTCCTCCGGTACTTCCGCGCCACCGGCCGCAACGTCCTTGGAAGGGATGGAGCCCTGGAGCAGTTGATATCCGACTATGAGGTACAAGGCAGGCCTAGAACCATAGCGCTGCAACTCTTTCACGTCCTTGACGCAAGCGAGCAGGACGAGGCGGAAGTTTGCGTCACCGTCGCCGCCCGAATTCAGGAATTCCAACAGCTATCCATTGAAGGGGAAGGCCTTCTCGCCCAGGCCTATGCCACGCTGTCGAGATGGAACGAGCTACTTAACCTAGCCGACAGGGCAACAGCCAAGTTCCCCCACGTTGGTCGCTTCTTTGCCATCCGCGCCCTTGCGCTCGACAAACTAGGTCGGACCCCAGAGGCACTGGCAGAATTGCGCAAGCTGCTAGTTAGCCACTCATCAGACAGGCTGACGGTCGACACATACGTCAACATTGTTACTCGATGCGGGTTCACAGACGAAGCGCTCCAACTCGCGGAGCAGCTTCTCACGGAGGAAGCCGAAACGACACGTCGCATAGATTGCTTGCGACTCCTGTTCAACTTGCTTCATGCAAGAGAACCTGGGAGCTCAAGGGCGGTGGAAGTTGCCTGGGAGATTGGTCGCCTCGTCGACCAGAATGACGAAGAAGCTGAAGGGCAATTCCTTTCGACGTTCCTTGCGGCGACGCTCCGCAACGATGGTGCATCGTCGCCACCGGAACGGATAGCGGAGTTCCAAAATCGGATGACGGCTTTTACCGACCGCTGGCCCGAATCTCGGCTTCTCCGACGCGGAAACTTGCCACAAAATGCCACAGCTGGTGACCTCCAACGCATGCTACGCGAAGTACTGGGAGACTTCGAAGAAAGACGAGCCTGGCAACTGAAGGTCGAGAACGAACTCAGTCGCGGAGAATTGCCGATTCCGTACATCTGGCGCCCGCGAGCCATACTCGTGAATGTTCGCGATGTAGGCGAACTTTGGGAGATTGGAAAGCGCGCGAAAAAGGACGCGCAGCAGTACCATCTGCCAATGGTTGCAGCCCCCTGGTCACCACGCACCCGCCGCGATACGGTATCCGTGGTGCCCATCTTGGACTTCACCGCACTATTTGTCCTCCAAGACCTGGATTTGCTTGATGTCCTCTTTGAGGTGTTCCCTACAGTAGCGGTCAGTCAGGCAACGCTGCTTGAAATGCAGCGGTGCGCCTCTCCAATCATCGGCTCGCTGGCCCGACCACGCTTTGCACGATTGGTTGAAGCCCTGAAGCAAAGATTCGGAAACATTCAGCAACCAGTACATCAGAGCCACATTGAAGATGCCGGTCCCATGGGGCGAATGCTTGCCGATGACGTGCGTGACATCGCACGGTCGGGTAAGTACTGGGTCTACTCCGACGACGCGTTTTTCCGAATCTATGCAACCGACTCGGAAGAGGCTGCTCGCGGCTTTTGCACGCTTGACCTGCTCGCTGTCGCCGACGAGATGGAGTTGCTGACGCCGCAACAAGTAAGCGAAAAAATCGGTCTTCTTTGTTCGTGGAACGTAGGGATTGCTGTTACACCTCGCTATTTGCTCGCGAGCATTCCTCCCACCGCAGGCGAAGCCGCAGATGTCAGCAGTGCAATCGATGCAATCAGAGTCGTAGAGAAATGCGCGGCGATTTTCGAGGGGATTTGGAACATAAGAAAGTCATATCAGGACATCACAGCTCACGCGGCGTCGCTCCTTTCCGACCTCGCGGCCAATAAGGCGAACGACCTCAAAGTAATATCTGCAATAGTCGGCTTATGGCTTGGCAAGGCAAAGCTGCGAACCGATGCTGGAGACTCGACGCCTATTCAGCGGTTGGCGCTGCTAATCGCACTAGCCGCAGGCCAGTCGAGTTCTTCCTCGCAGGATTTCTCGAGGCGACTTTGGTCCGTGTACACCGAAGTCACGGCACTGGAGCATGGTAACCGGATGGATGAACAACGCGAACGAGAAGCAATCCAGACGATGGCCGTATGCTGCGCGAGCCTGGACAGGCTTGGCGAGGGTACAGCGAATAGCAGCCGATATCGCGATGCAATGCTTGTGGGGATGACTCACGGTACTGCCGACTACGAGCGATTTGGCGATGCTTACGCGCACTATTTGATTGCGTCGCAGTCTGCGTCTTAGTACCGTGAACGCGGGGGAGCACCCGAGACCAATATGGGAATCGCTTTGACAGAGAACGGACGCTACTGGGCTCCGCGCGGACAACCCATCCAAACACACGAGCGTGGCTATACGTTGTTCATGGGAGTACCAAACCGCCATTGTTGCTCTGGCGTTGTGGAAAGCGTGTGTGGCATAGTGCGAATATTCTTTTGGAGGGTTGAGGCTATGGCTACGCTACAGAGCATACAAACACGAATCGAAAGGCTACAGGCTCAGGCCGAAGCGTTGGTCGCGAAGAAGTCGACCGAAGTGTTGGAAAAAATCCGTGGGCTGATGGAGAAGCATGGAATTACGACGGCCGACATCGAAGCGCATGTTGGCGGAAAACAGCGTGGCCGGAGAACCGGCATCAAAGCTGCTGCAAAGCCCACCACTTCGGTAGCGAAATACCGCGACCCCAAGACCGGGGCGACGTGGACCGGTCATGGCCGCGCGCCGGGATGGATTGCGAATGCCAAGGACCGGAGTAAGTTTTTGATTGGCGACGTGTCGCCCAAGGTGACCTCCGCCGCCAAGAAGTCCGCAATGGACGGCAGCCATTTGCAGGGCTCGCTACCGCCTCTATACCGTGACCCGAAAACTGGAGCAACGTGGAGTGGTCGAGGCCGCGCGCCGGCTTGGCTTGCGGACGTCAAGGACCGCTCCAAATTCCTGATTGCGAAAGCAGATGTAACCGCCGCAGAGCCGAAGGCAAAAGCGGCAAAAAAGACAGCAGCAGCTAAAAAGGTTTCCAGCAAGAAGGTAGCTGCCAAGAAAGTAGCGGCAAAGAAAGGCACCCCAGTCGCCAAGACGGGGACGGCGAAGAAGCTCGTGGCAAAGAAAGCGAGGAAAATAGCGACCAAGAACGTGGCGGGCGCGGTCGAGCCGGTGCAGGCGGCCGAGGCGTCGGCTACTACACCCGCTACCGCATAAGCGCTGGCCTTCGCAGCGCCCGATAACGTCGAATCGAGCAGCCTCGCAGTTGGCGCTGCTCGAAATTGATTTCGATGCCAGGTTCTGCGCCGGCAACTGTTCTGCACAGTCGGCCACGTGGGACTTGGCGCGGTGGTCTCCCTGAGATTTTGCTCAGTATCGGCTCGATTCTGAGCAGATATCCGTAGGGCTGACTGAACCCCCAAATCAGGTTTGACGACGACCTTACTGAGCACCAGCTACTAAACCATCTGCGGAGTCCATCAAGCAATCTTACAGGTGCTTCGTAACAAACAGCTTGAAGAAAAGAATCGGGTAGCTGATGGGCCAGAAGGCGATGGTTGACAGCTTCGCAGAGGCTACGTTACTGATGGTGTTATACATAGGGTGCCATTCAATCAGTCGTCTCAAAACGACGCGGCTGAGGAATATTCCTTCGACAACGTAACCAATGATACCAATCCACCTCGGGACCTCGTGAACGTTGTGCGTAATGCTGAACAGCAGGAGCAAACCAAAGAAGCATGCGATATAGATGCCAAGAGCCCGAATCAGACTCATCCCGCCTTGGTTGCTGCTTTCCACGTCAGACATTCATTGCCTCCATTTTCAAGTTAGCCGACCTAGGTATCCAGTTATCGGCATCCGCCCTCGCAACTTGAGAGGTACATTGCTCGGATTAGCGCTTGTGAGCCTGCGCGCCATTGACGGGACTGCGGGGTCTTCAATCTGAAGCTCCCTACCGCGCCGGGCGTGGTACTCGGAAACTGAGTCCATTTCGGAAGCGACGACGCTAGTCATCAGCACTGCCTGAGCGGTTCCAGTCTGCACTGTGGGAACTGGAGCGGAAAGCATAGGAACTTCACGGGCCCATCGATAACATCTTCATAGCCCCAATGCTGCGCTTTCTTCCAGGGCTCATCTCATTTATCGTTTACTTTGTAATTCACTCTTGACGGGATAATTTCGAGTCTGGCATTTATAACAGGTGTGTTGTATTAGCAACCTAGCCTTGCATCCTCGTCATCGAACGACGCGATTTGCGATGTTTTACATTGTATGGTAGTCGATTTCGTGCGCATTTTGTAAAATCGCGCGTGCGTAATATTGCGCAGCCATAGAAGAAAGCATATGAGAGGGCCAGACGTAATCACACGCGTCACCGGGGCGATATTTCAGCAGGACCGACTCCTGACGCTGGACACGCCGCTCGGTAGCAACGTGCTTCTGCCACAACGGGCAGTGGGCCAGTCGCGCCTTGGCCGGCATTTCGAGTTTGTGGTTGACGTCGTGTCGACCTCAGATACTGTCGAGCTGAAATCCCTTATTGCACAGCCGGTCACCCTCCGGATTCAGCAGTCGGACGGCTCGCATCTCCCTCGCCATGGCTACGTGCACACCGCGAGGCGGCTCGGAGCGGATGGCGGCTTGGTAAGCTATCAAATAGCTTTCACTTCATGGCTCCACTTTCTGCGATTTCGGAAGGACGCTCGCATCTGGCAAGACCGCAGCTCGGATGAGATTCTGGTGGACGTGTTCAATCAGCATCCGCAGGCACGAGGGGCGTTCCGCTTAGCCTTGAGAAACGAACTCCCGAAGCGCTCTTTCTGTATCCAGTATGAAGATGACTGGACCTTTGTCCACCGTATTATGGAAAGCGAAGGCCTGTTCGGTTGGTTCGAGCAGGCTCCGGACGGCAAGTCTCACACTCTCGTGGTCACCGACGACGCATTCTCGCTGACGTCGCTGTCGCCGGAGCACGTATCGTTTTACAGAGCCGAGACGAACGGCGAGGCAGACGCGCTGGTGCAGTGGAGCGGGACCCGGACATTGCAAAGTTCGTCCCTCACCACCACCACGTACGATTACAAGTCACCGTCGTCTGTGGCGAACTCGAAGGGCACCAGCGTGCCGACGGTCGGCAATCAGGGCGACCTGCCGCAGCAGACCGAAGTGTACGAGTACACGGGGGCGTATACATTTGGCGAGCAGGCGCGTGGCGACCAGCTTTCGCAAGTCCGCGTGGAGGAATGGGAATCGCGCGCGAAGCGCTTCCACGGAGCGGGCGCGTTACGAGGTGCGGACGCCGGGCGATGGTTCCAACTCGCAGACCATCCACAACATGACCTCGATAGCGAGGAGGACCGCCAGTTTCTGATTATCGAGGCAACGTGGTACATCGAGAACAACCTCCCTGTCTCGAATGTCGCCACCGAATTCCCCCATAGCCTGAAACGCGAACTCAACGACGTCCGCGCAGCGTATGCAGGCGACGGCGACGCCTTTCGGGTGCCGCATGGGGACGGCAGCGAAGGATTTTTCCTGGTTCAATTCGAAGCGCAACGACGCGCTGTACCGTTCCGCAGCCCTCTGGAGCACCATAAGCCGGTCATGCATCTGCAGACGGCAACGGTCGTTGGGCCCGAAGGCGAGGAGGTCTACACCGACAACCTGAATCGCATCAAGGTGCGATTCCACTGGGACCGACTGAATGATGGCGAGCGTGCATCATGCTGGGTGCGCGTGGTCCACTCCGATTCTGGTGCTGGCTATGGCGGCGTCCATGTTCCGCGTATCGGAGAAGAAGTCATCGTCTCGTGGCTGGGCGGCGACTGTGACCGTCCGGTAGTGACTGGGCGCGTATACAACGGCGCGACCAAGCCTCAATGGCATTCGAACGGCCTGCTGTCGGGTTTCAGCTCGAAGGAGTATGGCGGTGGAGGCTACAACCAACTGGTGATGGACGACGCGACGGGCCAGAACCGGTTGCAGCTCTTCTCGTCGCAAGGTAGCTCTATGCTGCATCTGGGATACCTGATTGCCCAGGACGGTAACGTTCGCGGCAACTACCTGGGCAGCGGCTTCGACCTTCGCACTGACGCCTACGGCGCCATTCGTGCCAATCGGGGGCTTTTCCTCACGACACATCCTGGTTCGGGCGCGGCGAACCAACAGCTCGAGGTCCAACAGGCCCAGCAGCAACTCGCCGGCGCACACAACCTGGTCGAGTCGCTTTCCGATGTTAGCACTCAGCACCAGGCCGAAAGCCTGAAAGCGGGCCAAGACGCGCTCAAGGCTTTGACGGACGCCACGACCGACAGCGTCCAGGGGCAAGGCCAAGCAAGCAGTGGGCGCACTGCGGGTGGCGGCACTGGCTCGGCCAACGCGTTCAAAACCCCCATTCTCCTGGCTGCCAGCCCGGCGGGCATCGCGCTGTCGACGCAGCAGTCAGTGCACCTGAGCGCGGACGAACAGGTCAACGTGGTCAGCGGCCAGAGCACGCATGTCGCTACCGGCAAGTCGCTCCTCGTGAGCGTAGTGGAGCGCATCAGCCTGTTCGTCCAGAACGCTGGAATGAAGCTCTTCGCTGCGAAGGGCAAGGTGGAAATCCAGGCGCAGTCGGACGACATCGAGGTGACTGCGCAGAAGACGGTGAAGGTCCTTTCTGCCAGCGATAAGGTCGAAGTCGCGGCAAGCCAGGGCATCCTGCTGACCTCCGGTGGAGCATACATCCGCATTCAAGGCGGCAATATCGAGATTCACGCTCCTGGCAAGATAGACATCAAGGGGGCGCAGCATGCGTTCGCCGGCCCCACGAGTACCCCCTACGACCTGCCCGCGCTGCCGAAGGGCGACCTGCACAACAAGCTCGAGCTGAACCTCACGGACGACAGGCTGAAGCCCGTGCCCGGCGCGCCCTACAAGGTCGTCTTCGACAATGGCACAACCCTTACTGGCAAGCTGGATGCAAACGGGCACGCCGTGCTGCGCGACGTGCCCGACGGCACCGCAAAGGCCTTCTTCGGCGAAGATACGCGGCCATTCGTGCGGCAGCCCTTGCCGGCGGCGAAAGCGCTCGAGCAGGACGATGTGCTGAAGGAACTGCAGGCGGCCGGCCATCAGGGCATCACCGAGGAAAACCTCGCCAGTCTGTTTAACCAATTTTCCGGCCGCCCCGACCTCAAATGAACAACACCGACCAGCAAGCCATTGAAGACGCGGTCGAGCAGATTGGTCTGCAGATGGCCGTCAATGCGGTTCCGCTTTTTTATGTCGCGCAGAACATCTACGACACTTCGGAAAGCGTCTTGAACGTGTGGAATGCGCGCAATAGCGCCGACGAGATGACCCGCATCGAAACGGGCATCGACCTCGTGTTCGCGGTCGTGGGCTGGGTGCCCGTGGTCGGGGCCGGGGTCAAGCGGACCTTCCGGCTTGTCAACCACAAGTCCGAAATCTACGGGCCGCTGCTGTTCGATATTCTGCGGCTCGTGCTCCAGCGCGCGCACTGTCCGACCAGTCCCGAAGAACTGGTCGACAAACTCTTTGATGCATCTGGTCTGAAGAAGCTGCTGACCGAGTCTCGCGAACACATCGAGAAGTCCTGGGTATACCGCGAGATGCCGCCGGCGGGACAGGCGACTTTCAGTCAGGCGCTCGGATTCGTCGAAACCAATTTACCTTTCTGGCTGACGCAGTTCGTCGAGCGCAAGCTGATGCACTGGCGGAAGAGGCAACCCAACTCGTCGGCGGAGGGCTCGGTCGCTCTGCGCAAAGAGACCGAGAAACCGGGGAAGGTGGGTGTCGAGTCGGAGCAGGGCCACAACCGGTCGACCTCCGCGCCGTCGACGGGCGTGGTGAATGCCAAACTGGCCGTCACCGACATTACGAATAAACTCACAGGGCTGCTCGGCGAGCACATCGCCGACTATTACTGCTACGAGCACATGAAGTGGGGCTCGGGGTGGACAAAGCATGACCAGGGCGCACTCGGCCGTTGGTCGAAGAAGCCGGATACCACGGTTCCCGGCAAGCTGAACGAAGGAGGGCAGCTCAACAAGCTCTTTGCTCCCAAGGCCCACGGGCAGGGTATCGACGGAGTCTGGCGCGCGACGCCGATGAACAATCACGGGAAGCCCTTTGCGATTGTCGAAGCCAAGTCATCGAGGGTAAGGACGGCGCCAAAGAACAAGGACGACAAGCCGAGCATGGTCTCGAAGCTTGGCGAGGCGACGCGAGTAGTCGACACGGTGCTTCCTCGACCCGAAGAATTGCTGGAGCCGCCCCTCGACGATGACGGCGCCACACCCGCTCCGCCCAAAGCCGGCGGCAAGAAGGGAGGCGGTCGAAAAGGGCCGTCGAAAACTGGGCCGACTCCCTCTTCGGGAACCGAACCCGCTCCTCCAGCCACGGATGGAAAGGCCGATGGGAAGACACGGTCAAAGGGCAAGAAAATTGCGCAAATGACCGACGTGTGGGTGAATCAGAGCCTGGACGCCGCTGTTGGCCCGCCCATGTCGAACACCATTCTCTTGCAGGGCTATGCTCGGCACATTCTCTATGTGCCGTTTTACCTGCCGAGTGCAATTCAGCACGAAGAGGCGCTGCTGACGGGTAAAGAACACGACCACCCGAACCACGAAATTCCCCTACACTACACGGAATTGGAAGTCGCTGAAGCCGCTAAGGAAAAGCAGCGTCGATTGGACGCGAAATATGGAAGGGCGTAAGGAATGGATGATTTTTCGACTCGCAGACGTCAACGGTTCATCAGCGAGCAATACTTCAAATGGCTTTCGGATTTCCTCACTGGCTCCATCGACACGTGGTCAAAAAATTTGCCAGCCAATGGAACGGAAAATTCGAAGCGTGCAATTGCGGCGTCGCGCCGGGCCGATAACCGCTTTGAGCTGCTGCTGCTTCGATACACGGCGGGCGAGCCTATTGCACCGCTGCGCAGTGAGCTTGACCACATACTGGCCGACTACGAGGAGTACGCCAAGTTCCAGAGCCTGGAGTTCGAGAGCCCGAACTGGCCACCCTTTCTTCTCGGAGAACTCAAGGATTATGAGCGCGCGATGCAGCTCATCGGGCTTTGCTACCTGCTGCACAGGCGAGACCTGTTGCCTCGCATCGCCGCATTAGAGGACCCGTCCTATCGGGCCCAAGACACGCTGTATGAAGACCTCCTGGCCTACAGTCTCGAAGGTCGAACCGATGTTGATGACTGGTTCCATGAGTCCTATCGCGATTGTATCAACAGCGTGTACGGGGATTCAGATGAGGAGAGCCTGACCGACCTCAATTCCTACCTCGAGAACTGGTACTCGTCCATGAGTGGCCTCGACTGGCACGATAGCCACCTCGACCTTTCGGAGGAGCGCGGCCTCTATTTCGGCTACTGGGCCATCGAGGCCGCTGCTCTCGTCTACCTGCTCGAGCTGGATGACACGTCACTGCAGGAGCACATCGTTTACCCGAAGGACCTCGTCGAATTTGCGAGGACCTTCAAAGAGCCTTCGAAGTCATCGGAAGTCGCCATGGGGCTCCAGGCGGTGCGAACCGGGCAGACATGCCCAGAAACTGGCATCTGGAAGGCGCAGGGGCACAACGTCCCCGGCGTGCTGGTGCAACAGGGTGAGCGCATGCCCGAGGTCTTCGCACCGGACAAGAGCGGTGCATATCGTCCGCAGTCAGCACTTTGGGAGTTCGAACGCAAGGCTTGAGTAATGGACGAGTTTTCGCACCGACGCCGCCAGCGCTTTATCAGCGAGGCCTACTACGACTTTTGGTCAGGCTACCACCGCGAAGCCCTCGTGCGGTGGTCAACGCAGTTGCCAAAGAATGGCACTGAAGAAGAGAAGCAGGCGCACGCTGCCGCAAGAAGGGCCCAGAGCCGTTTTGAGTTAATGTTGCTGCGGTACACAGCCGGTGAGCCCATTGCGGAGTTGCGTGAGGAGGTCGAGGGAGTTGTCGCCGCCTACGAAGAGTATGCGCAGCGTCAGGCGGCGGTGCACCGCCCCGGTTGGCCGCCGTTGCGATTGAGCGAACTGGAAGACTACGAGAGGACGGTCCAGCTTATCGGGTTAGGTCATCTGCTGCATCGGCGCGACCTGCTGCCACGAATTGCAGCCATGGAAGACCCGTTTTACGAGGGCAAGGACGGACTCTATGAGGACCTGTTGGCCTACGCCATAAAGGGACGCATCGACGTCGACACGTGCATACACGAGTCCTATCTCGACTGCTTGAATAGCATCTACGGTGAGGACGATGACGGGCGCCTTACCGACATGAACGCGTACCTGGACCAGTGGTATGCCTCGATGTCGGACGTGTCATGGCACGACAGTCATCTCAACCTATCGAACGAGTGGGGCCTGCATTTCGGTTACTGGGCTATCGAGGCAGCGGCATTGGCCTACATCCTTGAACTCGACGACACTTTGCTGCGCGAACACATCGTCTATCCCAAGGACCTTGTGGACTTCGCGCGCTCGTTCCAGGAACCCAGCCAGAAATGAGCAATGAATTTGATTCGAAACGACGACAGCATTTCCTGGGCGAGGATTACTTCAAGTGGCTGCTGACCTCGTTGAGCGACAACGTTACGTACTGGTCGGAAAATGTTGCCCCGGCAGGCGAGACCGAGAATGAACGTAAGGCGACGACGTTTCTGTATCTCTCGTCCTATTGCTACCGCCAGTTTTTGCTTATGTATACGGGCGGAGCAGACATTGGGCTACTGCGTCTCGAACTCGAAACGGTTGTCGACGCCTTCGAGCAGTATGCCAAAGCCAAGCGGCTGTTGGAAGAAGATGCTGAGCAGCCGCCGCTCGCATTTAGCGTCATCGGCGACTACGAGAACGTCATGCAGTTGATTGGCTGTTGCTATCTCATGCACCGACGTGACCTGCTGCCCCGCATAGTCGACATGTTCGACCCCGCCTATCGCGGACAAGATACGCTGTACGAGGACCTGTTGTCGTACGAGTTCAAAGGACGCGTCGACGTGGACAGTTGGTTCCATGATGTCCCTTATCGCCCTCTCGTGTTCTCCTTTTATCGAGAGACAAAAGACGAGTGCATCACCGACATCAACGAATACCTTGAGGCCTGGTACCCGGGAATGTCCAACGCACCTTGGCACGATGGTCACCTCGAAGCCAAGAAGGGCGGCAAAGGGGCGTACGTCGGGTATTGGGCAATTGAAGCTGCCGCAGCCGCCTACTTGCTGAAGCTGGATGACAGCGCTTTCCGCGACCACGTGCTGTATCCGAAGGACCTCGCCGATTTCGCACGCAACTTCGAAGCAGAGGAGGCTAACACGCCGGTACATCGGGACAGCGGACCGAAGACGGTGCGTACGGGCCACGTCTGCCCAGAAACCGGCGTATGGAAGGCCGAAGGACATAATGTGCCGGGCGTGATGGTCCGTCAGGGTGAGCGCATGCCGGAAGTGTTCGCTCCGGACCGGTCAGATGCATACCGTTCGCAGCCTGCTCTCTGGGAGTTTGAGCGTAAGGCGTGAGCCTCCGTGTTGTAAGACCTATGCCCCCTGCGCGATAAGCACGAGAGAAACTTTCGACTTCAAACGACGACAGCATTTCCTGAACGAGGCCTACTCCAAGTAGATGTTGGCCTCGCTTAGCGACAACATTACCTATTGGTCGGAAATGTTGCCCTGACGGGCGAGACCGAGGATGGAACGTAACGCGACGACTCAACTGTACCGCTCGTCCGACTGCTAGCCGAATGACAAGAAAATGAGGACAAAGCCACGGGGTCCTGACTGACTCCGATAATGCCACGCTAGTGGCATCGCCGGCGCAGTTCGCCGTGACGAGGCTACGGTACGACATGAACCACTGTCGATGTGGAGTTGGCGTCGATGTCAGGTTGACCGTGTTCGTCGCGCTTGCCGGTGTGAATCTTCATTTCAGCGATAACGGATACCGTATCGCCAGCACGGACGACAACCGTTTGCATATCATCCATTTCCGCGTTTGGCAGGAACTCGTAGCTACCTCCAGCAAGTTGCAGAAGGTCAACGCTCGCGAGCAGTTGCCCTTCGTCTTCATGGAAGACAGTGCCCAGTTTCGCGTCGGGGGCTAGCCTATGAATACGAAGCTGATAAGAGTCGTGGTTGCTAGCGTCCAGCTCGAATGCCGCAGTCCTAGGATTTTTTGATTTCGCGTGGACAACTAGCAGTCGGAGGTCGTTGTGGTACGGGAGTACTTGGGTTTCCAGCGTGATGTTGTCCTGCCAATCGGTAGAACCACCGAGCCAGAAGACCCACAGCGCCCATGCGCCGGCGCACAAGATGGCGATGCAAGAGAGCAGCTTGAGAACAAAGTCAGCGATTTCGACGGCTCGTTTCATGGTCGCTCCTTTCATTCGATGCAACGCAAGCCCTGCGCCGACTGTGTATCGGACAGGGCGTGTTCTCGACGCCGCAGCTCAGCGGTGCTTACTGAGGTGATTGGCGGCCAGCCAACTCGGATGCGCGACGTCGCGGTCTAGTACGCGCAGTCAATGACAAACGGAGTTATTGACGCTGCGTCAACCGAAGCAGTACTGCAGGCATCAGCGACGGCATTGACGCATGCTTCGAACGTCTCGCCGGGAACGAGTCGTCGCGTGTCCGATTTTCTATGGTCGTCCTTAGTCCATCTATTACACATGAACCACATGACGAGGTAGATGCCGAAGGTAGCGTCGTATGCTTTCATGTAGTTATCGCGCAATTGTGTGGCCGGAGCAGTTAGCAACTCCGCATTCCAGCAACCTTTGACCTCAATTACAAGCCGAAGAATGCTTTGGCGCTTGCCGGCCTTCACAGGTGTGGATAGTTCAATGAGAATATCGGTTCGCTCGCCCATGCCCTTCGGATTATGCGACCTCACTTGGACTTCACGATTTACGATGGCACCTTTGTTCGATAGGCGGTCCTTTAGCTCGCTCGCAATCCAATCGCACAATCGTGGCTCGTGCTTTGGGCGCTGAGACGTTTCGTCCCACAAGTGGTAGACGGCCGGCAACGCCGAGATTGCCGAGACCTTAGCAGCAATCAGATGAAGTTCACCGAGGACGGCATCGTGCAACTCAGTTTCGGTTCTAATAACGTGACCGGCCGAGATGCCCAAAGCGGCAGCGACCTCGGACACTTCATAGGGGAGCCAGGAGTCACGGGCAGCCTTCTGTTCCGCCTCATATACCATTCGTGCAATCCAGGGTAGCTGCGGATGCCGCGCAGAGATTCTCTCGAGCGCTGAAATACTCGCTGCGTCCGCTCGGTCGCGCAAGTTGATAATGCAACAAGTTCTGAAATCCTGGATATGGTGCCGGGCCGTAACGATGCCGTTAGTCTTCACATCAGTCGACGTTGGATACCGCTCCTCGAGAATTTCAAAGAACTGCTCAGTGACAGCTGCGTTAACACGTAGCAGAGGTACATCCTGTCCGGCCACAATGATTTGCATTTCAGCCGCCAACTGCGTCATCGCATCCGGAAGTGCTCGTAGTCTATCCCAGACATGTTCAATCAGTTGGTCGGGGGCGTGCTTAGCAAGCAGTGCCATTAACTTGACAGCAGGCGCGGCCGCCAGGTCTGTCGACGATTGGACGCGCTGAAGCAGACTCTCGATTGCACGTCGGCTATTTTGTTCAATGAGGAACGAGACGAGTACTAGGAAGGCTTGCTCACTTTGCATGCCAGGTAGCATCGCTTCAAGTACGCGAAGAAGTGGCTCGGGCATGAAGCCGGTAGCGAAATCCGGCAAGCGGGGAAGGCCACCGCCTAACAAATACCGCTCACAAGTTTCCGATAGCATCTCTAGCACAGCGGCTTCCGCTATGGCGAACGCTCGCCGGAGTAGCTCATTGATAATCGAGCGAGGCTGCTCTTCCGGCAAGTATCGCGCGAGACCTCGAACCCACTTTACGACCAGTTCATCGAATGCATCAGAGTTGCCATGTCCGGTCGAGTGCAGGAAGACCAGCGCTGCGATGCCAGCGTCTTCAAAGTTGTTTGTTTCGTTTGACGCGAGGGTAGCTGCGGGTCCCATGTCGCGTAGGTATGAGAATGCAATGCGAGCTAGCCGTGACTGAACACCAGCGTCAAGTGTTGGCCACAGCGGCGATTTCGTTACTTCTAGGAAGGGAAAGAGGTAGTACTCGAAATCACCGTCATAACGGAGGTATGAGAGGATATTGACCCACTGCCACGTGTCCCCGTTCTCAGCTCCTGTCATGGCGGCTAACAGGAGGTCTACTGACCGACTTTTGCCCACGTCTGGCACAGGAGGCATACTGTGTTGGAGCCGTAAAGCTAGCGATTTTTTCAGGCTGTCGGCTCTCGGAGAATCCAGAGGCACCGAGTCGATGTGCTCGGCGGCGACTTCGGCCAATAGGGAGTCCCGATTTTCGGCGTTCGGTCCCGCCAAGTTAAGCAACCACTCGCGGACAACATCGTTGTCGAAAACGTACCAGAGAGTTAGGTTTGCTAGTATTTGCTTTTTTACGGCGTTGCCCGCCTCTCGCTGGTAGGCATCCGTAACGGACTGCGCATCCGCATCCGTGAGCAAGCCGGTCCCGTAGAGCAATTGGCCAGCGGCGATGCGCGGGTCCCCTTCTGCGGCATCTAGGATAGAATCGAGCAGTCTTAAGCGTCTTTCAGGATGCGTCTGGAGCTCGAGGCCGTTGTCGAAGCCCCGCGTTTCCCGTGATGTTGAAAGTCTATGGTTGTTCGACATTGCCAACCAGGCAACTTTTCCGAAGGTATCCCATCCCTCGTCAAACGACATAACAGCGAACGCTGCCTTGCTGAACATGTGGACTACAAAGTCTTCCCATGCAGCGTCCAAACACTCCTTGCAGAGCTGTGTCTCCAACCAAGATAGGAGCGGTGCTACGTCAGGAGGCTGAAGGTCCGCGTTCTCGAGGCGACGCAGAGCCAATGCGTACATCCCCGTGAAGTTCAAGCGTCGCTCCTTGGTGAGATGACCAATGATGTCGCACACGGGCACACCAGCTTCCAGCGCGCAAAGTAATGCGATACCTCTCAATTCGTCGTCAGGGTCTTCCGGGTGGTCGCCCACCATAAGAGGTAGCAAGGCCAGTTTCGACGTCTCGGCCCCGCCATCATGCACGGCACTAGCTGCGCTTTGACGCACTTCATAGTTCTCGCTTGGGTCCAGCGCTATGCTGAGCAGTTCCGGAATGTCGTCAACCAGTTCGCACACGTGGGCTATATCTGCTGCAAACTGGCGCAGCGCACCGACGCGTGAACGGTCAGCAAGTATGCTGTGCAGCTTGTCGCGCAAAGTTGGATGACGTAGCTTGTTGTATGCGCGGATTAGTCGGCGGTCGTATATGGGGAACTTGTGCTGCTCGACAAGGGTTGTCAGTTCGTCGAAGACAGCAGCAATGTCCTCTTCGTCTACGAGTGACACGCTGCTGTCAAACACCATCGAAGGTTCGGCACGCAGCACTAACGCGAGCACTTGTGGATTGGCATGACCCAGCCAAGCAGAAAGCTCCATGAGCTGCGGTACTAGCCGTCCCGAGCCATCTGCCAAACTGAGAAGAGTCGTTATTTGTTTGGCTGGCGCGCCGAGCGACGAGATGAAATGTGCGGCGAGAAACTCGGCGTATGTTCTGTGTGAAAAAACGAACACGCCGTCCTCCTTTACTGCAAACACCCCAGACTGTAGCGTTTCCGCATACTGCTCAGCTGACGCATACCAGTCGCCTCCGGCGGAGGCAAGCGGAAGGTTCAGTAAGCGAGCGACGTCCAAATACAACGCGCCTTCCGGCGTAAAGTCGCCTGTGCTGTCCAGCACCATGTCCGCGTGATTTGTTAGCAAAGCATGTGTCGCTAGCAGCCCGGCGAGTTGCATTCGAGACTGCACATTTGAAAGTGAGAGACTCCGCCCCTCCACGCGGCGCTTGCTACTTTCCTTCAGAAGGGCTGCGCACCCACGCTCATATAGCTCCCACCTGCTAGAGGCGAATCTGGAGCCTTCTTCGAACTGAGACATCAAGAGTTTGAGTCCCAACGGCTGCAGAGCGAGGCCGTGCGCGCCAGAACTGTCAAGGGCTGCGAAGAATCTGTCCTCGTCGATTCCTTCTTCTTTCAAACGTCTAGAAACCTGCTGTCGAGAGTGCGGGGCGATTTCAAAGACGGAAAGTGGAGATGCTCTCGAACCGTCCCAATGCGCTTGTAGGAACTCTTCGAACGAACTCGGCCACGCTGGCGTACGGCAGGTGATAACTAGCTGAAGCGCGCCAGGAGAGACGTCACGAAACACATCTTCCAGTATTGTTTCTGCGCACTTTATGTTGACTCGAGATTCATCCAGTGCATCGAGAAAGAGAACCGAAGGAATCCCCGTGCTCATGCAGCCTTGCAACAGGCGGCGTAGCGCTGTGTCTAGAAGCACCGCGTCGGGGTACTTTCCCAGGTCCAGACTTAGCACCTGCCGACTCGCCTTGGCTTGCGCAATATTCCGAAGAAGATTGAGTTCAAAAGACTTGCCGGAGCCAGGTTCGCCGAGGAGGATGATAACGTCCGACGTCTCATGGAGCTCGGGCGTCTGCTTTATATGAGCGTTGTAGTATTCACGCCATTTCCCGCCGGCGAACACCGTGTATCCATGCTCGTCGATTTGGATAGATTGCCCACGCGGTGCCCAGTACCGTCCGCTAACTGGCGAGGCCATGTCCATGTTTGTCATACCTTCTGTCTTTCTTACGAGCGGTATCGCTGGTAGTCTAACATCGCGCGAACGCAGCGCATCAGCCCGCGCTGAGAGGAACTCAAGATTGGCCGGTGCTCATCGTGACCGTTATGCCATGGCATGAGAGCATTTCACATACTGAGTCGTCGCCGATGGCTCGCGGCTCCTCCCCCGAACCTGTTGCGACGTTTCAGGCGATACGACAGGCGTCCACCCGACGTGGCGATTGTCCACCTGGCGTCGGCCGTATCGGCTGCACAGCGTCGGCTACTGACGGCACATTTCCGCCGAAGGCGAAGATACCAGTCAACGCGCACTACGAGCCGAATGGATATGACTGGCAGTGCAACCCCGGATACGCCGAACGAGGTGGTGCATGTAGCAATCTTATCGTGCTCCCTCATGCCCATCTCGATGCCCCCGGTCACGGATGGTTTTGCGACGCAGGTTTTGAGCAGAACGGGGATGTGTGTCGGCACTACTAGATGCAAACATTTATGGGAAAAACATTGATAAAACCTAGTCAAGCTGCGGCGCTGCGTACTCACGTCGTTAATGGGGCGGACAAAGTCCGCGCCGGACGCAAATTTACTTTTTGAGGAGTGGCGGCAACAAGCTCAGCCGCTCGAGTCAATGCAAGGAGCGCTTGCAGGGAATATCGCATCCTCGCTGTTTTTATAGTTCCGCTAAGTCCCGACCGCCTGCGGCGAACGCAGGCCACTCAGAGGCATCGTGAGGCGATGCCGCCACATATCTCACGACCAAGCATGGCATCCGAATCGAAGACAAAATCTGCGCCTGTTTCCCATCCATGGGAAGACTCACTAATCGTGGCGCTGCGCGACCTACAGTGGATAAGAAAGAACAAGGCGGTACTTGATGAGATGCGGCGCTACGGAAAGGCGATGACAGATGCGGACAAAGTCGCAATTCGAGCGAAAGTGGACGATTTGCCTGCACCCCCAGCGCTGCTTGCCAAGCTAGATGGCAATGCCGAGAGCGCGAGTGGCGACGTTCTGACGTCCGTAGAAAAAAGGTTCTTTCTGCTAGAGCTGAAGGCGTCGGAAGCGGCGCTGCAGTCAGAAAAGAAAAAATTCGTATATGCCTGCCTAACGTCAGTCGACCCCGAGAACGAAGAGGACCGTTTGCTTCTCGAACTGTCGAGGCGCGGTCATCACTTCCTGTACCCACTCGTGGACTCTGCCAGCAACTCGGGTCCCTCTGGATTTCTTCCGGTACATCGGGTCATCCTGACGACCCGGACTTACTACGATGCTGTCGCGCATGGTGCCGCCGCAGCAGAGCCAATTGCCGCGTCCGACCTGCTGTGGAATCGCCGAGAACTCGGTCTACGTCTTCATGAGATGGCAGCCTATCTTAACGCGCTTTCGACCGTACATAAGGGAGGCACGGCGAGCCACCCGATAAAAGTCGTCGTCACGTCTGCTGGGGAAGATGACGAATTGGACAATTTCGTTTGGCCGTGCGCTGACCTGACCCAGTTTGTCGAGTTTACTGCGTATTTCGATAAGACTATCGAGAATAATGCCGTTTATGAGCTCTATCGCATCCTCTGGTCGCAACTGACGCCGACCGTCACACGCCTCCTTGCTACAAGCGACGAGGACGAGAATTCCTGGGATAACGACATTTCAAGCCCCACACCTTGACCGCTCAATCATGCAGTCACTGATGATGTAACGAGTCGCCGTGCGCAATCAGGCTACTGCTCCGTGAAGCCCGCCAGTATTCGGCGCCAGAAGCCGACAGCGGTTGATTGCCGTGGCCGAGCTTCTATCGTTTCAACTCCATACTCGGTCAACATGGGAACAATGATGTCCGCACAATAGCGAATTGTGCGGGTCTCGTGTCGGTCAAGCTGCACCGCCCAGCCATTGTCGGTTCGGATAAGAGTAAGTCTGTCTCGCTCAATGTATTGGTTTGCCCAAACCGCAGTCGGCATAGGCAACTCAAACTGCTGATACAGCGCAACCCGATTCTTCCCTTCGTGCGCTAGATATAGCCCGAGCGGTGCGATATGCATGCTTTGTGGATGCGAGTCCCAACCTCGAGTTCCTCCTACGTGGGATGACCATTCCCCGGTCTCGAGATAGAGAGCGACTTGTCGTTCGCAGCACTCCAACGCTTTGACACGTTCGCGCTCATCAAGGTCGGTAACCCGCCATCCGCCGCTATCTCCGACGACGACGGACGGTTCCAACCATAGAAGCCCATTCTCTTTGCCTCCACCCTTGTTCTCGCGTTCAGCAACGTCGAAGAAGGGGAGGACGACACGGACGAAGCTCCACGGGTCCACCGTTTGCCAACTGCGCACCCATTGGTCCGGGAAGGATTTTGCGAACTCGTCAATTTCGGTCGGCCGCCCGAGTCCGGAGCGCCATGCGTCTATCGCGTACTTCCTCTGTACGAGTTTTTGGCACCACGGAGCCAAGCGCGAAAGCGGTTCGACAGCAACGTGAGTGACGCACGGGTTGTTGTAGTGCATGCCTTTCCGGTTCATTGATTCACTAACGCCAAAACGCCCTCGGATTCCGCCAAGGAAGGTGGACTTTCATACCTCGACCGGCGGCAGCGGCTCTGGCGTTCGCCCAAGCAATTTTGCCAAGCTTGCCGGGCTGCTCTTTTTCCATCTGTAATATTGAAAGAGCGCACGCTCGATATCGATTGCTCGCCAGCGATGACACCGACCGTTCTCGGTCCATCCCCACGGACGGCAGCCCGCGACGCCCGCGTTGAGTTGGTCCGCCAACGCAACCAGAAATTTGCACCACTGCTCGTACCGAACTTGATAGCGAACAACGTCGACCGGCCCAATGATGCCGATGAACGGTGTTGCCCTCGCCCACGGGGCAGAGCGAAGACCATCGTGTAGCTGGTTGTCCATCACACCTGCAAGCCATGGACGACTATGCGCGACCACCTTGCTGGCAAAGGGCATCTGCCCTAGTACCGCAAGCGGCGCGAGATGGCCAAGAGCCTTTCCCGAGTCCGGCTCTGCACGGACCGCCGCAAGTGCCAGCCCGGCGGCTTGAGAGGTCGTCGCTGGCTTCGATTTAAAGCCCGTGAGGTGATTCTCTGCGCGTAGAGGCGCTCGGCCACCCATGGTGAAGAAGCCCCAAAAAATGACCGACGTGGTTCCCAGCAGGTTGTTTACGGGGTCCTTCGAGTTTAGGAGCATGGAATGATATCGGTCGAGAACGCGGTCTGTGACCTCACCCGCCGACGGATAAACCGGCTCAGCCCAAAGTCCCGGCGCCAGAGGGTAGCGCGTCGGGGTCCTCGTTTTTCGCATATATGCACGAGGATAGTCATAGGCGTTTCGCAGCAAGACCAATTGCCGCGCGTGTTCGGGCGTCAGTGCGCAGCCGCTCTCGTAAAAGCCTTCTTGAAACATACGTGGTCTCTTCCCCCGTCGAGTGCATTCGTGACTAGCAATGCCAATGCTGCGCGTCATCTCTCAGCGTGCAGCGTCTTTACCTTTGTCGCGAGTATCACGCCACAACAAAAAGCCCTCACGCCCCCTTACCTCTGTCAGAGCGCAAGAGTGGAATGAGTGCGACGGCACCGACGATGAGCGCAAAATAAAAATCAAACGGCAAGAGGTCTCCGATAGAGGATGGAGAGCCCAAGAGATAGCATCGTATCGCGCCCAAGCCAGTCATGGCAGCAATCAGCTCGAGTCCCGACGTCTCGCCGGGCCGTCGCCAAACATAGAAGACAGGACTGGATAGAAGAAGGATGAGCGAGGCCGCGAGACCTATCTGCCAATAGCTGCGAGAAATGACTAATCCGCATGCCTCTCGACCGCTGCGTGGGCGTTGGTCGTCGACACGTGGAACGCCGACAAACATTGGCACATGTGGCATTCCGAACTCCAACCGCGCATCCCATCCGGTGTCGCCCTCAAATTGAACGTCGAAACCTAAAGGGATGCGGTATACCTTGCCATCCATGCCCTCTACAGTGAGCGCCGGCGACGCCAAACCAACGTCATAGTGGTCTAGAGGAAAATCACGTAGTCCCGGTCCACCTCCAATCGGCCTAGATTCAATGTCCAGTTGGTAGTAGTCAGGTTGACCGGGAATGCTCACCTTACGGATGTTTTGTATCGGGATGGGGAATCCAGGCAATGTGGAGCCTCCCTTGGAGGCATACATCAGGTCGAGCCAAGCGGAAGTGGAGGAGATTCTCGTCTTCGGCCAAATGTTCTCAGGGATGATGATATTCGCGTCTGCGTTAAACACACCGTATCTCCCGCCGCTAACCCTGAAGTATGCGTGAGCCGCTGTCCCTGGTGTCGGTGTCGGACCGCATGCTTGCCGTCTGGGTGGTCCAAGCTGCGTGCCCCAACTGTACGCAATGTAGTCCCCGAGCGAGCACACGAAAAGCACGATGACAATCAATGAAAAAACATGACCTGTTCGCCTGCTCACGATTTCCCTCGCCGAAAAAAAAACCGCGCTCGGCTACGCGCCGAGTCGAGCCAACAACTGCGCCAAAAGCGCATCCATCGAGGCGGATAAAATTCCTCCGCTATACATCGCATTCGGTAACCAGAGGCGCTCGGCGAAACGGATGCCCAGCAGAATCTGGGGCGCCCCATTCATACCAATTCGACGAGGAGTTCACCATGGCCGACAATCAAGAAACCGATAAAGAACGGTGCCCAACTTCCTCTCCGGCAAGGAGGCGTACATGGCTAACACGCAACTGGACGGAAGAGGATTTCAAAGAAGTCGAATTTACGAGGCGGTGGAACAAAGAATTCAGCAACGCTCCGCTCTACCTATTGGCAGTTTCCTTTATTTTCATAATGTGGTATGAATTTTTAAAATGACACTTACCCATCATGTGCAATTAGAATTTTGACAAGTATAAGGAATGTACCAAGCCCAAGGAGGAACACACCATTCCAGGCCCGACCGGAGGCGGCACGTGCAGCGCTTGCAAGAATCTTTAATGCCTCGCCGTGGTCCAGCGTCTGGTCATCAGATGACACGAGCTTTTGCGACTCGCGTGCAGAAAGGGTAACTCCCGTTGCAGTCCAAAATGCCCCGAAAAATAGTGCGAGTGTTCCGAAGGCCTCAAAGAAGTTGGCGGGGTTCGCATCTTTCTTTACAAAGAGGCAAACTGCGACGAATAGCCCAACCGCTGCGACGCACAGATAGAAAATCGTCGTCGCCTTATGTTCTCGCGCGAGGCTTCGAAGGAAGTCTCCCGAGCAAAGTTCATCGGGAAACTGCAATATGTTTCTCAATAGGCGACATGGCAGTGAGACGCATCTGGACGCATACCATTCTGATAACCGCCGCACATCAGCGGCGTACACGTACAGGTGTCCATCCGGGACCGATGGTTGTAGGATTGACGCCTTTGCAATAGCGGCCCTTTCTTCCTTTGTTAAATCTTCGATTTTGAGAATTGCGGCGTTCATCAGATGGTCGTCAACCGGTTCGCTGCCTTGTTAGGGGGGTATATCGGTATACGGTCAACAATCCGAATTCTTTAGCGTCTTGCCTGCATCTCCCCCCATCCGGTGAAAAGCGCCTTGCCGTCAAAGCCTTCCTCGGCACATGAGCCCGGAGGTGTGTTCGCGACAGGTTTCGCTAGCATGCGGCTGTGAGACATCGCTCTCGAAACCGATACGGGATTGACGGCGTAGTAACCTTGAGGCCAGTGGTCACCGCCACTGGTCTCTTTTTTTCATCGCGCCGCATAATGTATAGCCAAGCCATCGACAGCATACTGAAGGCGAGGCGCTTACCGATAGCCGAAAGATTTAGTTCCTACTCTTGAAAAAGCAATTGCCAAGAATCAAGCGCTGGAGTCTCACCCGCCCCCGTAAAACCACGAAGCAGAGAGGGTCCGGCATCTTCATGCAGTTTCACCCTATCAGCCAAAAAGGCGAAGTATGCAAATGCTGCCCTAGGAAAACAGCCATTGAGCTTAAGCGCTGGACCAACCCATGCCTCCACGTCAAGATGATTTCTCACTAGGTCGACAAAATTCTGCAAATAGCCTGCCGCCTCGGTGGGACATTCGACATCTGTATCAATCAAAACGTGAACAGCTCGATTCCGTCCTTTGTTCAGCAACTCAGCGGCCGCCCAAATCCAATCCTCGCCACCAGAATGTATTTTCTTTGCTTCGGCGATTTTCACGGCAAACTTATTTAGGTCGCGAGTCTCTCCTCCATCCAACAAAAATTTATCGACTGCTCGCTCGACCAATAGATGAAAGATGACAACCAATCCGATTTCGGAATAATAGTTTGACATTTTTCCGAATCTAAAAACAGAATTTAGGCTGGGGGGCATAGTTATCAATTCGCCATTTAAATCAATGGGAGCGGGCTGACTTTTCTACGACAATCTGAAGAACTTGACCAGATTGCGTGCGCGAGCTTTATCCTTACGCGCGAATTTCAAATCCAAAAATCTGGAGCTTCCAGATATCTAAATCCGTTAACGGCCACGAAACAGCAAACTTGAAGCCGTTGGAACGTCGATAGTGACACCGACCAAGAAAAAAGGCTTATCGAGCCCGCAGTTTTGCCGCCCAGACCTTGAGTTGTTCCAAGAGAAAGAGTCGGTCTTCTCGCGTCAGCGGTGCAAGAAGGCGAACGATGTCCGGCGCGATTTGCGGCGCGTCGCCCGAACTCCCTTCCAACAGTTCCATCCACGAGCACTCGAGAGCAGCGCAGAGCCGCTCTAGTGTTGCAATGCTCGGCATCACAGCCCCTCGCTCGAATCGCGAAATTGTCTCGGCGTCGACGTCGATTCGCTCTGCGACGGCACCCTGTGTCAGCCCGCGCTGCTTCCGAACCGATGCGATGTTCCGGCCAATGACCGACGCGAGGCTTGTAGCCATTACTCAACTCAACCTGTGGAGAGACACACAAAAATGTTGAGTTGCATCGAGCGATTTGGTAAGGTTCCAATCTGTTGTGTGGCAACAGATTAGTCCGATTTGCACACAAATCGCAGACTGTCGCCCTCCATGGACGGCGCTCCGCGACATGCCGCCGCGAGCACACCTCGGTAACCGCTACAAACATAAGAAGCCGGCTCCTGCCAGGGGACGGGTGATATTTCACGTATGCATCGGCGTCCGTGACCGCGCTCTTGACCACGAGCGGCGCCGCGTCGGTCGACATTGAACAAACGGGGAAAACGTGAAGAAATCGGGGATTGTCGCGGCCTCAGTGCTCGCCGCAGCTTTGCTAGCCATCGCCTCGCCGGCGACGTATGCATGGACCGACATTGTCTCGGGTCCCTACATCGAGAATGGCCAGCATGGTTTTTCGCACACATTCTATGTGTCCGGCGTGTGGCCAAGTAAGGGGCAGGCATGGGGTCAAGCGCATATGGAGTGCGTACAGGACAACAGCTTCGAAGACCGGTTTCGGGGTAGCTGCAAATCAGTCGCCACATTCGACGGGCCGGCTGTCATTGCCCTCGTGACGGCACAAAACCAATACTGGTCAGCATATGCCGACCCGGATACTGCCACCGCCGTGAGGAAAGCAATGGCACTTTGTCATAAAGACAAAGCGGACGAGTGCCAGCTGACCAATATCTATTGGGATTTCGGGCACAACTTCCTCGATGCTCCGGAGAGCTTCAAGCAGTTGTACATGAAGCTGCACGACGGGCAATACTGGCGGCCGCTGAAGGGCTACTGGGTTCCCTGAGCCACGTGCTGGAACGGTCCTTGGCGCTGCCATGTAGCGGCGCCGTTGCGGTATGTGCCCGCCATTGTCTCCGAGGGCGTCCTGACTGAGGCGCGCGCGCATTCAACGCCAGGCGTGAGCACGCATCGCCCGTTATGACCGTGCGCCCTGTCTATGACGTACGAGCCCGCGTCAGTCGGGCACGTCCCACTTTTAAGGAACCGCTGAGCGGCGTGTTAGCGCTCGGCGGGAAAGACTCACGACCATACTTGGGACAACTAAACGTGAAACACCGGCAAATTGCAGCGACGACCGCTTGCATATTTCTCGCGATTCTGACAACCGGCTGCGCGACGGTTACTGGCGGGACCACGCAAAACGTATCAGTAAAAACACAAAAGGACGCAGCAGACGTTGCAGGAGCGGACTGCATCTTGTCGAACTCAAGGGGTAGCTGGACGGTGACCACGCCCGGGAAGGTCAGCGTCCATCGGGCACAGGATGACTTGAATATCCGATGCTCGAAAGATGGCGAACGCGACATCACCACGGCCGCTAAGTCGAGGACACGCACGGGAACGATAGTTGGAAATGTCGTCCTTTTAGGCGTAGGAGCCTTGGTCCTGGATGGGGTTGACAAGGCAAATGGCTCGGCCTACGCCTATCCGGAAACCATCACCGTGTCGTTCGTAAACGGCGATGAGCCGCAGGGAATCCTTGGTGACGCAAGTACCGGCTCTATCAACGGCACGCCAGCTCAAGCAGCAGCGACGCCGGCGACAAACACCGCGTCGAGTCTGACCAGGTAAGTCAACAACTCGGGGAGTTCGCGCGTAGTTCTGGACTCGCTGCCGGAGCGGATGTCCTCGGTGTCGCATGCCATTGGCCGCATAAAAACAAAAATTGAGATTTGTGCGGCCAATCTTTTGAAATCAAAGACATAGCGCCGCCTCAGACGGGCAATCGGGCTGCTCAAGGGCAGGCGCGGCTGGACGCTCAGGGACGACCTATCAAGTTATATCACCGACTTTGATATAAGGCGTCCGGACTGGCCGGGCGAGCCGGCGGCCTCCTCGTGGACCCGCCGCTGCTCCTGGACGACGTAGGCAAGTGCCCCTCTATTGGCGCAAGGAAATCGTCGCGGAAGCCGTCCGCCTCGTGTGGGCTGCTTGAGACTGATTGCTGTGACAACGTCACATATCTGGGCAATCGCCGTCGAATTCACGAGATTTTCCAAGGTCGAGATTCACGCAAATCGAGAAGGCGAAAGAGTTCCGTGATAAGTTCTCCAGAGTCCTTGCAGGCGCAACTCTGTCGCCACAACAGCTCACCTTTTCGGAGGACCGGGGAAATGACTTCGGCAGAATCCACCGCGCTTAGGCACGACCAGCCGCATACCGTCTCCGACCTGTACAGTCGCCGCTCTTTTGCTGAACAGCTCGGTCGTCTGTTGGCACTGCCGGCTGGTAGTCCAGGAATCGTCGTCGGAATTGAGGGCCCCTGGGGCTCAGGTAAGACGACGGTCATTCGATACCTCATTGAGTCCCTCGAGAACGTCTCCGACGACGGCCCAATCGTCGTTGAATTCAATCCATGGATGCTCGCCGGTGCCGATGCCCTTGTCGAAGCTCTCCTTACCGAACTCGCATCGGGCATCGGCATGAATGCCGGCACGAAACAGGCCGAAAAATCGCTCGCCCTCGCGTCGAAGGTTCTCGGATACGCCGGGTTGATGCGACACCTCAAGTACCTCAAATACGTCCCTGGGGTCAGCCTGGTCGGCGTTGCAGCAGAAACTGTCGGAACCGCGCTTCATCATGCGGGGGAGTTTGCAGCCGACATCGGGGATGCTGTAGACAACGCCAAGAAGGTCGTCGAGGAGGCCGAGAAGCTCGTCTCGGTCAAAGTGGGCCTAAGCCAACGGAAAAAGGACGTCATAGCGGCACTTCAAGAGCTCGACCGGCCTATTGTCGTTGTCGTGGACGACCTTGACCGCTTGACGCCTGACGAAATCAAGGCAGTGTTCCGGACCATCAAAGCCGTAGCGGATTTCCCTCGCGTCGCCTACCTGCTGGCCTATGACCGCAACGTCATCGCCGAAAGCCTGGGTGGCGGACCAACAGCGGGAGGGAACGCATACATCGAAAAAATCGTGCAGGTCGCATATCCCATTTCGCCAGCATTTCCTTGGCAACTGCAGCAGCACCTTTCCGAGGAAATCCAGGCTTTGCTAACGCGCATTGGCCGGGAACTTGAAGTCTTCGAAGCCGACCTCATGGGCAAAGCGATGTCCTTGACATGCAGCATGCTTCGCTATCCTCGGGACGTCTCCCGTCTCATCAATCGCCTAACACTCAGCCTAGGTAGTACGACGCACGAAGTGAACGCTGCTGACGTCATCGTTGCCGAATCCCTCTTCCACAGATTTCCGGCGATGCGTGACACGGTAGTTAAGAGCCCGGAGCTGTTCACCGGCTCCTATTGGTCACTTGCGGAGGAGCTCCATTCCACTGATTGGTCAATGTATTTCGGCAGCACACAGGACAAGCGGCGCGAAGCATGGCAAGTGCACTTACCGGAAAACAAAGCTGAATGCGCTATTGTTACCACGGCAGTAAAATTCTTGTTTCCTCTCGTCACGGGAGGTCGCACCGAGTCTCCGCGCAGCCACCTTCGAATATCCGAACTCTCGCGGCTCATCCGATTCCTTGCATGCACGTCGGTAACCGGCGTCCAGGAGGTAGCGGACATTCATCGGCTCTTGGGGCTGCCCGACGGACTTGGCGAGATGTTGAGCGACCTGGATGGTCAACGGGCCACCGAGATGGTTAATCACATGATTGCCTACATGGATACGGCGAAGGCGCTCAACAACAACGGGGTCGTACAAGAAGTTACGCGTAGCTGCGCTGTCGACAAGCTTGCGCAGTCATCGTCGCGCGACTACAGCCGGGCCGTGGCCACACTCGTGGCAAACTGCTTGCAGCGTATGGCAGACAAGGTACGCGACGCGGTACTCGAGTTTGTCGAGAGCGTTCCCCTGGTTTTTGGCTTCGACTTTTTGTCCACGGTCGGGATGGCCCACGGTTTAGTACGAGGCGCAGAGCAACACAAGATTGCGGAAGCTACCCGGTACGTCGCTGAGCCCGGCGTCGTCGAACATGCAATCGGGGTGTGGCGCGAACGAGTCCGAGGTGCAATTGCGTCCGGCGCTGTGATTGAAGAGCAAGACCTCTTTGTTGTGCTATACGGTCTTGGACATCTGGGGGACGGCTCGAAGGATGCAGATGCGATTGAAGCATTCCGCGAACTTTGCATGAACACTCCGGGCGGCCTTACGCATTTCTTCGACCAAGCACGGCCGTATAAAGGATTCCAGCCCGTAACCTTCTTCCTCTACGTTTGGGGCGTCAACGCGATGGCCGACCTTGTCGAGGCGTCTCCCCACGCCGGAGAGTTTTCCTGGTATATCGAACAGCTACGCACTGACGCGCAAGTGCACGACTATGTGGCAAAGCGCAACAAGGAGTGAACGATAGACGCTGGGTGCAGCGTAGTTTGAGGGAGATATGCTCGTCTACATTGACCACAACGTCTTTACGTGGCTGGTCGCACAACGGTCAACCAATTCCGGTGACGTCGAATATCGAGCCAGTCTTGAGATGCTTACCGATAGCAAGACGACAGTTGTTCTTTCCGCTGTCAATCTATATGAGATTGCTCGGTCTGAAGATGAGAGGCATATTGCAGCCTCGATTGAATTACTTGAAGAGCTTTCACCCCAATGGTTGAGCAACCCCGTGTACCTGCAGACCGAGGAGCTGAGTCGATACATCACGCGCAAACTTCATGGTCCAGAAATGCGGCCTGTTCGCCCGTTGAACACGACAATGTCGCAGCTTTGGTCAACGTACGGAGCTAGGGATGTCGTTATAGGCGAAACCGTGGCCGATTGCGTCATCGCTTGGCATCGTGACAGAGCGGCTTTGGAGTTGGTGGCTCGGGCAGCCCGGGAGACGCCCGACGCAATCCTGGTCGGCCGTCGCGCGCTTGCTGAGGGTTTCGCACGGGACAACGCGATGATTATCGACGAGGAATACTATCGAGCCCGCCTGCCGGCACGGTCATGCCTCCCAGTCGCCATTTCGACGCGACTCTACGGTGACCTTCCTCGGTTACTAGGCCAGGACGGTCGAGGGATAAAACGAACATGCCCCACAATCAAATCTGAGGACTTATGTCAGCGGTTTAGAGTGGAAGCGGGATTTCGCCCAGAGCCGCAAGACGCGCTTGACCTCCAGCATGCGATGGGCGCGCTAGCGTATTGCGATTACTTCGTCACCAGGGACAACGATGTCCACGCGATGTTTCAGTTTGTCCATGCGAGATGGGAACGCTGTCCGTGTGTTGCAATTCATAGTTGCGAGGAAATCGCCACACGGTAGAGTCGCCAGAAAAGCAGGTACATCATGCCGGCCGTTGGCGCTTCTTCGCTTTTGTAATTGCTCGGAGCAAAACGTCGACGACACTGTCGGCGGACGTGACCGAGATTGCATTAATTTCGTAGCCCGGTTCGTCGCATGGAACAAACAATGCCCGAACCGTCACGTGGTCGAGGGTCAAATAGATACCCGTTCTCGCCTTTCAACGCCAACTCGTCACTGCGCTCTCACGAACGTTCCCGCGAGGTTCGAAACGTAGATTCGTTTGTCCTGAAGAGAACACCACGACCCGATTCGCTTTGGCGAAAACGCCGTGGTAGCTGTGTTCGCGCGCTACTTGGGATGTGCAGGCGGTCCGATTGGCCGGTTCATTGTTCCAGAAAGGACGCTACCGTATCCCAGTTGTCGTTCTCAAAAGCAGGCGCGACCTTGTCGATTTCATCATCACCCATCCCCACGGCCGGGGACCGGGCGAGTCGTTTCCAGTCGTTCAGGGCAGCCATCATCCGGGTCAGGATTGCGTGAGCGTCGTCATCGGACACGCCAAAGTATGCCGCCGCATCCAACGCCTCCTGGATATCTCCGGTTTCACCGGTCGCTTCGGTCACGGCGGTTTTCAGGATGGGTTCCTTGTCGGGGAACGGGTTCACGTCAAACAGCGGGGCGAGCCGCCACTGCCCCCCGCCGCTATGCAGGAAGCCGTGGTTGTGCATGTGGTCATCCACGTTGGTGATGAGCATGCTGAAGCAGATGCGCGCCCAAAGCTCCCGCTTGTCTTCGAAGGGTCTCGGGGAGAACCGGTCAATGGCCTCCGCAATCTGCGTGTAGGCCCCATCTTCCCTGGAATCCAACTGCAGCAGCGAGGCCGCAGACAGGTAAGGGATGCGACCACCAGCCCGGGGTCGGTCAAAACGCACGATAAGCGCGACGGCCTGGGTGCCAGACATGACGACTTCGGCCTCGGGTGCATTCAGGCCCGCCGCTTTCGCGAGCAACAGCGCCAGCACCTCACCGCGCGCCACGTCACACGTATCACTCACGCTCGGAAACTTGGCGATGGTCAGGGTGCCGTCGGGCCTCAGGACCGTTGCTTTGGGTCGCATACCGCCGAGCGAGGTGCCGCGCCCTTTCAGATACGCGAGGTCCACCGCCGTTTCCTTGCCGGATTCGACCGCTTTCGATGCCTGAAGCAAGGTCTGCAGCGGGACCTCGTGAGTTCCTTCAGGCAAGTTGTCGTCATGGGGCACATCGAGGAAGGGACCGTCGGCATTGTCCCTGAAGCGCAGTGCGCCAATGCGGCTGGAATCCAGCACCCCCAGCAAATAGTCCAGCTCTGACAGCTGTGCGGAACCGGCGTCTCGGCCGGCGTCTTTTTCGGCCTTGCGCCGTTTGGCATGGGTGCAGTTAATGACACGGCGTCCCCAGCCATCAGGCTCAGTATCGGCAATGGCACCTGCAAAGGTAGAAGTCTCCTTGCTTCCCGTGCGGTATTGAAAGTCGATGCTCAGGGGGAGGTCCGGAGACAGTGCGAAGCAATCTGGATTACTGAGCCAGGCGGGGGAGTACCGGAATGCCGAGACCTCTTTTTGCCCCTGTCTGGAAAATTGTAGTTCGCCCACTTCCAGTTCCGTGTCGCCCAGATAGACGAGCAGCGTCCGCGTTGTGCTGGTTTTTGCTTTTTTTGTCGTCGCCATTACAGGGCTCCACTGTCCGGGTTGGCTTTGCGTACCCGGATGCGTTTAGCCACCGCCTTGTTCATGAGCGCCAGGCCGAGCGCATCATTCGTGGTGTTCAGGGCCTTGTTGAGCTCGGGGAGGAGATTCAGGATGTTCAGTACCCGAATCACAGCGCCCCACGACACTCCGGGGTCGCCCTGTTCCAGCCGGTAGAGCGTCTTTTTTTGAGATGCCCGCCCGCTCCGCCATGGATGACGTAGAAAGCCCCCGGCGTCGGCGGGCCAGCGCAAGGTCATCTCCGGCAGCAACCAGCGCACGCTCGACCGGCAAGGGCATCGGATTTTCGGTGAAGCGGCCGGAAGGTTTGGGCGTCGCCGATGTTTTTGGTTTATCGGTCATATCTGAACCCTTAATTGGTTAATGCGTCATATTTAGCCGCTATAAAACATTTCTCAGATGGGCGTCAGTGCGCTGCTGAGAACGGTCAAATATGGGGCAATATGTCATTTAATAGGTCATATGTGACTCTTTATAATCGAATCAGGCGCGAGAAGAGTCCAGAGGCTCCCTGTTGAGAAACGCCGACCCAACTGTGGGCGCGACATCCTGTTCCTGTCGAGGGTGGCCGACCCCGAGCGCTGCCATGTGCTTTCAGGGAATGCCCGTGACCAGCGTTTCAACGTCGCGGCGAGTCGTGCGCGCGCCCGCCGAACTGATGCGCGTTTAGCGCCTCATCAACGACTAGCCGTTGTCGAGCATCTCGAATTGCCGGCGTGGACTGCGCCGGCATCGCGATTACCTCGTCACAACCGTCGCAAAAGACCACTTCCTTCGCGAGACCCTTTTCATCACTGAACGGAACATCTCGACGAACGAAGGTTGTGCCAACGAGTTGGCATGCAACGCATGCAGATTGGGCTTGCTTTTATCGCCTTACTGAAAGAGTCTTGCGCCCATTGCGTTTTTAATCACCGGCGGTCGATACGCTTTTCCTTGCGGCTTAGTCGGGCCTGTGCGGACGCCTTTGCCCGAGATTTTCCGAGCTCAACGGCCTCCCGCACGTCCATCTCGAGTGCCCCCCGGTCCGTTTCCGGAGAGGCCAGTTCGGCGAGCGCTCCATCCCGGCCTATGAGCCACAGCGCCGTTGCGTAGAGGCCAATGCCTACGCCCGCTTCGCCCGCCTCTATCCGCATCAGAGTCGGTACACTCACTCCGAGCCGGGCCGCCCAGGAAACGAGCGACTCTTTTCTGCGTAGACGAGCCACAGCAAGGTCTGCGCCCAAACGCTCGAGAGCCGCAACGGTGGCTGGTGGCATTTGCCAAATGGCGGCGGGGGTTTTAGGCATAAATTCTATTTATGTACGAGACTGTGTTCCGTGCAAATCTTCTTTATGATTTGCGTTTCCGCTCATGGGCTAGGCAACGTAGTCACTCCGTTTTATTGCCTCTTCATCGCTTCCCGATGTCGCTCGTACAGGTCGTCGCGCAACAGTTGCTTGAACCTGTAGCCGATTTCGAACGGGGACATCGTCCGAAGCGCAACATACTCTCGCGGAGTCATCACGCCAAGGGCCTGCTTAAGACCATGGTCGATAGCGTCAGCAAGCATCCGTTCGGTGGACTGCCCGCTGTTGGTTGACTCGGTGGGCGCCTTGGTTCGCATCCTTCTCCCTCAATACCAGACTGTTTGCTCTCAATCATGCGGTGCATCCAACCACTGCTGACTAAGAGAATCGTTCATGTAGTCTCCGCCGCAGCAGTTCGACGACAGCGGCGTCCCCTAACGCACACTCGGACTGGCAATGCACCAGCCGCTCTCGGCAGCTCTCGAATCCGTCGGAGCGGTCATCGAGTGCAAGCCATTCAGGAGCGTCGCGTCCTTGTCGCCGGACATAGTCGAGAACCTGTGCCCCGCGAGACAGCATTGGCCACAACTGTTCGTCGAACTCACAGCCTTGGTACGTCGCGCCGATTACCCTTTCGCGCAGCGAGGAAGACGGCAACTGCGAGCACGTGTATTCGACACCGAATCGATAAGCCCAGTCTGAGGAAAGGACGAGCGCTACATTCGGATAAGGATTCAACAGCCCATCTAATACGGGCAGGTACTCAAACAACTCGATGCGCCCGGGTGCGCTGCTTACGATGCGGCGTCCGGCGACATACGAGCTGCCTCGGTGCAGTACCCCGTCGACGTCGAGAAATAGAATTTGATGCTCACTCATCGGCAGTGTCCTTTGTCACGCGGGTACGCCGGTGCGCAATCCGCAGGCGCGGCGCGGTTGCCGGCCATCACCAGCAACCAATGTGAGAATCCAACTGGAGCGACGAGCGGTTCCATCATTGCGTACCCCATGTGTCAGCAGCTCACAACATCTCGCCAAGTCGGTGCCGAGCATTCAAATCATTCGCTGCCTGCCATGAGCAAGGTAGCTCTGAACACGCCGCATCCACGGGTTGCCGGCGGTCGCTCTCATGATGTCGTCGGCAGAGGCAGGTCTTTGGGCAGCCTCGCCGTGTTCTTCCAGAAGCACTCGCAGGCGGTCGGCTGCCACTTCGTCAAAACCCGCTTGCAAATCGACGTTGACGCGCCTGCCCGCCGTCACTTCACTGAACTCGAAATCTGACGACGCGACCACAGCGTACGGTTCCGACCTGGAACTCATGAATGTCAGTATTGAGTCCTCTTTCGCTCCACCGAGGACTCTCACGGAGTTTACGATGCGCTGCCCGAACGACGCGCATTCCTGCCGCAAAAACTCGAGGTCGTAGAGCAGCGGCCAGTCGTTTGCAATTACAACAACTGCGCCGGGGAACGGCGCGATAGCCTTTGCAAACAAACGCGCATCAGATTCAAGCGAACGAGTAGCCTTGGGCGCATCCTCGCGGGTCGTTATGGACGGATGTCGGTCAATCGCCCCCAGAACACCGCTGACGCAGAAGAAAATCAAAACCATGTGTGCCCCATTCGAAAGGAAGCTGCCGGTCGGTGCCGGGGGTTTTCAATTTGCGTGGCCCGCTCGCCTCGTCGAGACGACGGACTTATCAATGGCGCACACCTCCCTCGGTGCATTGTTCCGGTGCACCGACGAGAGAACTGCGCAAAAGTGTGGTTACAGAAACCGACGGTCCGTCGGCCCGTGGTCAATTGTAGCTTTGTATGCGTACACATTACAAGCGTGCATATGACGACTGGTAGAATATTTTTTGACTGCGAGGGATGCTTTGCGACTATGCCAAAGCTCCACCACGCGGTCGCCAGCGGACTGTCCGAACGACTTAGAACCATTCGAAAACGTGCCGGCCTCTCGCAAGATGAACTCGCCGCGAGGGCGTCCCTCGCTCGCCCAAACCTCGCGAGCGTCGAGCAAGGACGGAGGGCAAACCTGAGGCTCTCCACGCTTTCACGGTTAGCGGATGTGCTCGGTGTCGACGTTGTCGATTTCTTTTGCGACAGACCAGTGGATGAGCAGCAGCCGGCTGGCGAAGAGGCCACGGCTCGGGTGATAGCGAATGTGAAACGGCTGCGCAGTGAGGCAGGGCTCAGTCAAGAAGCACTCTCGGTCAAAGCCCATCGATTTCGGACGTACGTCGGCCGGTTGGAGAACGAAGCGGCCAGCCCAATGGTGGTCGATTTGCAGGACCTGGCTGATGCGCTAGGCGCTACCATCCCCGACCTATTGATAGCCGTACATCCACTCGGGCGCGGTCGGTAGCGGCATCGAGGACGCGCCGGCCTCTACTAACATTGTCCGTGACGCTCCAGATAGTTCGCAGAGCCTTTAACGCAGGGCTCCTGCTGGGCGCTATACGTTGTTATGGCGTCCCTAGCCTTTACCAGGCCCCGCAGGCTATTTTCTAACGAGCTAGCAGTTCCCCACCACCTGGGTCTTCAATGCGCCCGAAGGGCGGGAAATCTAAAAGCGATAGCTTGACAACGAAATCGCTACAAACCGTAGCAGTCGCTGCAGCCGCACGGCGTGCATGGGAACCGCTGACCGTCGACCGGTAAGTGCCTGCTTGGCGACCACAGGCCTAGTTGTCATAAGGTCTGCCAAGCCCTGCTATGTTTTCGTTTTAAAACAGTCACTTATGTGTACCTTTGGTGAAATAGAAACCGCAAATTTGCGATTACTATTCCTATGATTTTGCGATTTCTATTGCACCGTTCCAAATATGGCCCTGCGCGATATGCCCTCACTCCACCGTCACCGACTTCGCCAAATTCCTGGGCTTATCAATATCCGTCCCCCTCGCCAACGCCGCGTGATAAGCCAGCAATTGCATCGGCACCGTATGCAGAATCGGCGAAAGCGGCCCGTAGTACTCATTGAGCCGAATCACCTCGATCCCTTCACTCGGCACCAACCCGCAGTCCACATCCGCGAACACGAACAGCCTGCCATTCCGCGCGCTGACTTCATGCATGTTCGACCTGAGCTTTTCCAGAAGCGCATCATTCGGCGCCACCGCAATCACCGGCATCTCGTTACTGACCAACGCCAGCGGCCCATGCTTCAACTCCCCTGCGGGATAAGCCTCCGCGTGGATATACGAAATCTCCTTCATCTTCAGCGCACCTTCGAGCGCGATCGGGTAATGCATCCCGCGGCCGAGAAACAGCATGTTGTCGCGTCGCGCGAGCATTTCCGACCACCCCATGATCTGCGGTTCGAGCGCGAGCATCTTCGACATCGCATCGGGCAGATGCCGCAGCGCGCGTAGATGCGCCTTCTCCTCGTCATCGCTCAACCGCCCGCGCACCTGCGCCAGAGACAAAGTCAGCAAGAACAACGCAACAAGTTGCGTAGTAAAAGCCTTCGTCGAAGCCACCCCGATCTCGATGCCCGCACGCGTGACGAACTGCAGCGCACATTCGCGCATCAGCGCGCTGGTTGCGACGTTGCAGATCGCGAGCGTGTGCATCATCCCGCGCTGCTTCGCGACATGCACGGCTCCGAGCACGTCAGCCGTCTCGCCGCTCTGCGATACCGCGACAACCAGCGTGCGCGGATTCGCCACGCTGTCGCGATACCGAAACTCGCTCGCGATCTCGACACTCGCGGGCAGCTTCGCGATGCTCTCGATCCAGTACTTCGCGGTCAGCGCCGCGTGATAACTGCCGCCGCACGCGAGCAGCAACACCGAATCGACGTCGTTGAACACGCGCCACGCGCGGTCGCCGAACAGCTCGGGCATGATCGACGCGACGTCGAGCAGCGTGTCGGCCACCGCCTGCGGCTGCTCGAAGATTTCCTTCTGCATGTAGTAGCGATACGACCCGAGGTCGGCCGCGCCGCTATGCGTGGCCACCCGCTGCACCGGGCGCTCGACGCGCTGGCCGGCCGCATCGACGATCCAGTAGCGATGCAGCTGGATATCGGCAACGTCACCGTTCTCGAGGTAAGCGATTCGATCGGTGATACCCGATAACGCGATCGCATCCGACGCCAGGAAATTCTCGCCATCCCCGACACCGACGACGAGCGGCATCCCGTCGCGCGCACCGACGATCCGGTGCGGCTCGTCGCGGCACATCACCGCGATCGCATAGCTGCCGCGCAGCCGCGCGACCGCGCGGCGCACCGCGTCGAACAGGTCGCCGTCGTACAAGTGGTCGATCAGGTGCGCGATCGCCTCGCTGTCGGTCTGGCTCGCGAACACATAACCATGCGCCTGCAGTTCCGCGCGTAGTTGGTCGCAGTTCTCGATGATCCCGTTGTGCGACAGCGCGATGCGCGCGTTGTCGTCGCTGGGAGAGAAGTGCGGATGCGCGTTGAGCGTGACGGGCGCGCCATGCGTCGCCCAGCGCGTATGCGCGATGCCGGTGTAGCCCGACAATGCATGCGCGGCGATCTCGCGCTGCAGGTTGGCGACGCGGTCGACGCTGCGTGCGCGTGCCAGCGCACGGTCGCGATAGACCACGACGCCGCACGAATCGTAGCCGCGGTATTCGAGCCGCTTCAGCCCGTCGACGAGGTTCGGCAGGATGTCCCGCTGGGCAACCGCCCCGACAATTCCACACATATCGCGCTCCGTAAATGTCCTGTCTGGACCCGTGACAGCGATGGTAGAAGCGGTGAAGTGGAATTAAATTTCAAAATACATCAATAAATGAAACATGAAGGCGATCAGCTATCATGTTGAAATTAAATTTCACACCCTGACCGGAAGGAGTCGCCGATGGCCGGCATCACGCTCGACGATCTCGACCTGCGCATTCTCGCGATCCTGCAGGACGACGCATCGGTGTCGAACCTGCAACTCGCCGTGCGCGCGCTGTCGTCGCCGCCAACCTGCATGCGTCGCGTGCGGCGGCTGACGGAAGCGGGCGTGATCCGCCGGCAGGTCGCGGTGCTCGATCCGGTCGCGATCGGCACGGCTGTCACAGCGTTGATCGAGATCAGTCTCGACCGGCAGACGGCGGAAGACTACGACGCGTTCGAAGCCTACGTTTGTGCGGAGCCGGCGGTCACGCAGTGCTACCGCGTGTCGCCGGGGCCGGATTTCGTGGTGGTGGCCGATCTGGCCGACGTCGCCGAATACGACGCGTTCGCGCGGCGGCTGTTCACCGGCGCCTCGAACGTGCGCAACGTGCGGACGTTCTTCTCGACGCATCGCGCGAAGTTCGAGGCGAACGCGCGGGTCGCGCACGCGATGCGCAAGCGCAGCGACGACTAGGCGATCCGTCGCACGCTGAACGGTAGGCGTGCGGCGTCAGAATGCGAGCGACTGCTGCATCGGATGGCGCTCCCCGCGCGCGAACCCGGCGCCCTCGAGCGACAACAACGCGCGTTTCCGTTCGATCCCACCCGCATACCCGGTCAGGCTTCCCGACGCGCCGATCACGCGATGGCACGGCACCATGATCGACACGGGATTGCGGCCGACCGCGCCGCCGACGGCACGCGCCGCACTCATCGGCAGCCCGACGCGTTCGGTGATGTCGCCGTACGACACGAGCTCGCCGAACGGAATCGCGAGCAGTTCCTTCCACACGCTGCGTTGAAACGCGGTGCCGCGCAGATGAAGCGGCACCGAGAAGGTCTCGCGCGTGCCGGTGAAATATTCGGCGACTTCTTCTGCGACCTTGCGCGCGAGCGGCGACACGTTGCGCGTATCCGCGTCCGGTGCGATCGCCAGCGACGGATAGTATTTCTGGCCGACGAAAAAAAGGCCCGTCAGCGCATCGTCCTCGATGCGGATGGCGATGTCGCCCAGCGGGCTCGGAATCAGATGAGCGGGAGTCATCGCGATGCTTCTCCATGAAGGCGCCACACATGCAGTGCGGCATACGCGCGCCACGGCGCCCAACGCGCCGCATGCGGCGCGGATGATGCGATGTGCGGACGCTCGGCAGCGGCGGCAGCGGCGCGCGGCGCAAGCCACGCATCGTCGGCGGGGAACGCATTCGGCCAGGCCATCGCACGCATCGCGACGTACTGCACCGCGCGCTCGTCGAAGCCGGGCAGCGCGCGCAACGCGGCGAGCGTCGCATCGAGCGGCGCCATCGGTTCGAGCGCGAGCGTCCCGTTGGCGACCGCACGTGCCAGCGACACGATCGCTCGCGCCGCATCACGTCTGACGCCGATTGCTTCGAGCGCTGCCGGCGGCGCCCCGGCCAGCGTTGCAGCAGAAGGCAACGCATGCGTGAGCCCGGGCGGCGCGTGGTCTACCGGCGTGCCGAAGCGTTCGGCCACACGCGCCAGCACCGCACCTGCCTGCGTTGCCGTCAGGTGTTCACCCGCGATCGCGCGGATCGCGATCTCGAGCCCGTCGAACGCGCCGGGCACGCGCAGGCCGGGCGAGCCGTCCGCGAGTGCGCCGAGATGCGCGTCGATCACGTCGGGGCGGCTGTCGAGATCGAACAGCCGCCGCACGCGCGCGAGCACGGCCGGCACGACGGGCGTCAGCGCGGGCGACACGGTGACCGCGAGCGCGAACCGCTGCGGCACATGCGTGACCGACAGCCAGCCCGTCACGCGAGCGTCGCCCTGTCCGTTCGACAGTGTGACGACGCGCGCATAACCGTGCGCATCGATCCGCTCGACACCGTTGATCTGCCGCTGCGCGAGAAAGCGCATCAACTCGGGCCACGCGAACGGCGGCCGGTACGGCAGCGGAAAGGTCAGGTCGCCGGCGGCGGACGCACCGGCGCCCTTGCGCAAGCGCAGCGGATTGAGGCCGTAGCGTTGCCGGAACACATCGTTGAAGCGCCGCACGCTGCCGAACCCGGCGGTCGACGCGACGACGGCCATGGGCAGCGCGGTATCGGTCAGGAGGCGCTTGGCCATCAGCAGCCGATGCGTCTGCGCGAATTCGACCGGCGACACGCCGAACTGCGCGGCGAAGATCCTGCGCAGATGACGCTCGGTCACGCCGACCCGCTGCGCGAGCGCGTCGACGGAGCGCTCGTTCAGGAAACCGTCCTCGATCAGCGTGACGGCCGCGTCGGCGAGATTGCCGGACAGGTCGAGCAGCCCGTGACCGGGCGCAAGCTCGGGCCGGCAGCGCATGCATGGCCGAAAGCCGGCTTTTTCCGCGGCGGCGGCGGTCGGGTAATAGCTGCAGTTCCGCGCCTTCGGCGGTTTCACCGGGCAGACGGGGCGGCAATACACGCCGGTCGTCGACACGCCGACGAAGAACCAGCCGTCGAAGCGGCGGTTCCGCGAAAGCAGGGCGTCGTAGCAGGTGTCGGGATCGAGGCGCATGCGACGACTGTAAACCATCCCCGCCGCCGGTTCTGGCTGGAATCGGACCTGTGTATCGACGCACCGGCCCGCGTCATGGCCCCGTTTCGTCCACTGGAAAATCCCGGAAAAACGGTTAATGCCATTTGGCGAAACAGTCGTCTCTTTTTGCGCGGCCAAATTTGAGATGACTCATCGAAATCCCCGACTGACACGGCACCGGGCCACGCCCTATCCTTTGAAAAACGTTTTCCAGAACTCGATGGACGAGCGGCCGCGCCACGAAAGGGGCGGGCCGCCGCCCGCCCCGGCGCCCGTCGCCGGTCACGGACAGCAACCAACCGCGGCGCGACGGGCGCGGCCGCGCATCGGAGACACTCATGCAATCTGCCGTCGTCGGCGCGGTGCGCGCAGCCGCCAGCCGTTACCGCTGGACCGTCTGTGCACTGTTGTTCTTCGCGACCGTCATCAACTACATGGATCGACAGATCCTCGGCCTGCTCGCGCCGATGCTCCAGCACGACATCGGCTGGAGCCAGGTGCAGTACGGCCGCATCGTGATGGCGTTTTCCGCGTTCTATGCGATCGGCCTGCTCGGCTTCGGGCGCATCGTCGACTGGCTCGGCACGCGCATCTCGTACGCGGTCGCGATGCTGGTGTGGAGCATCGCGGCGATGCTGCATGCGGCGGTCGGCTCCGTGATGGGCTTCGCGGCCGTGCGCGCGCTGCTCGGGATCGGCGAGGGCGGCAACTTCCCGGCCGCGATCAAGACGACCGCCGAATGGTTTCCGCGCCGCGAACGCGCGCTCGCCACCGGCATCTTCAACTCGGGCGCGAACATCGGCGCGGTGTTCGCACCGGCGATCATCCCGGCGATCGCGGTGGCCTACGGGTGGCGCTCGGCGTTCGTGATCATCGGCGCGATCGGCATCGTGTGGCTCGCGGTGTGGCTGGTGATGTATCGCGCGGCCGACACGCGTGCACTCGCCGCGGAATACGACGAGCCGCGCGACGAAGCGGAAGCGCTCGACGCGGCGAACGCGGACGCCGGCGCGCCGCGCTGGGGCGAACTGATCCGCAAGCGCGAGACGTGGGCGTTCCTGATCGGCAAGTTCCTGACCGATCCGGTGTGGTGGTTCTATCTGTTCTGGCTGCCGAAGTGGCTCAACGAGTCGCGTGGCATGGACATGCAGCATATCGGCCTGCCGCTGGTGTGCATCTATGCGCTGACGACGGTCGGCAGCATCGGCGGCGGCTGGCTGTCGTCGGTGCTGCTGCGCGCGGGCTGGAGCGTGAACGGCGCGCGCAAGACGACGATGCTGATCTGCGCGTGCTGCGTGCTGCCGATCGCGTTCGTGTCGCAGGTGCAGAACCTGTGGATCGCGGTGCTGATCGTCGGTCTTGCCGCGGCCGCGCACCAGGGCTGGTCGGCGAACCTGTTCACGACGGCGTCCGACCTGTTCCCGCGCCGCGCGGTCGCGTCGGTGGTCGGCATCGGCGGGATGGCCGGCTCGATCGGCGGTGTGCTGTTCTCGGAAGTGATCGGCCAGGTGCTGCAACGCACGGGCCACTACTGGGTGCTGTTCGCGATCGGCGCGCTGGCCTACCTGCTCGCGCTGGCGGTCATGCACGTGCTCACGCCGAAGATGAAGCCCGCGAAGCTCGACGCGTGATCGCATGCCGGCAAACGAACGCGCCGCCCGGAGGCGGCGCGTTTTCATGTGTAGTGCAGGAAAGCGGTGCCGAGCGGCCTTGACGCGCGCGTCAACCGACGGCGGCCGTCGACGCACGCATGATCAGCCGCGGCTCGAACGTCGAATAGCTCGCGTCGGTGCGCCCGGCGAGCGCGTCGATCAGCTTCTGCATCGCGAGCTCGCCCATGTTTTCGCTCTGGATGTCGATGGTGGTCAGCGCGGGCGCCGCGTATTCGCCGTACGGCACGTTGTCGACGCCCGCAACGGACACGTCCTGCGGCAGCCGGAACCCGAGCGACGCGGCTTCCTTCATGAAGCCGAGCGCGATCAGGTCGTTGTAGCAGATCACGGCCTGCGGACGCTGCGGCCCGAGCATCACGCGCGAGCAGGCGCGCTCGCCGGCTTCGGCGGTCGGCGCATGTGCGTCGTGCACATCGAGCGTGAGCCCCGCTTCCGCGAGACAGTCGCGCGCGCCCTGGATCCGCTCGTCGTTCGGGCGTGCCTGTCCGAAGCCGAGATAGGCGATGCGCGTATGGCCGAGATTGAGCAGGTGACGCGCGAGCATGTAGGTGGCGAGCCGGTTGTCGATGCCGACGCTCGGAATCGGCAGGCCGGGGCTGCGCCGCAGCAGCACGAGCGGCTTGTGCAGGTCGAGCATCCAGCCGGCTTCCTCGTCGGGCATCCGCGTGCTGACGATCAGCCCGTCGACGCGCTGCGCGAGCGCCTCGATCAGCGAGCGTTCGCGTGCCTGGCTCTCTTCGGTATCGACGAGCAGCAGCGTGTAGTCGTGCTGGAGCGCGACGCGGTTCGCGCCTTTGACGACGCTGGTGAAGTACGGGTTGTTGATGTCGAGGATCACGAGGCCGATGGTGCGCGTGCGCCCGGTGATCATCGAGCGCGCGAGCGGGTTCGAACGGTAGCCGAGCCGCTCGATCGCTTCCTTGAGCCGTGCTTCGACGGTCGGCGAAAAACGCTGCGTGCCGTTCACGTACTTGGATACCGTCGCGACCGACACGCCGGCGTCCGCCGCCACGTCGCGGATCGTCGGGGAAACTTTTTTCATCGGGAGGGTAACGTTTTCGTTCGATTGCCCCGGATTGTGGCAGAAAAAGCCGGCGTCCGGCCATCGGCCGATATCGGGAAATTGCGGATGGCCGCGAACGGGTTCAACCATTGACGTTCGGCTTTTGTCCCGCGTATAGTTGGAAAACGTTTTCCGATTCCGTGGATTCCGTGGATTCCGCCGCTTCTGCCGATTCCACCAATTCCGCCGGTTTCGGGCAACGTCCAGGACACCTCAGAACCGATTCAAGGAGATTCGATGAACGCCACATCCACCGGCGCACGCAAGCCGTTCGGGCGCCTGCTGCTGACCGGCGCGGCCGGCAACCTCGGCCGTCAGGTGCGCGGCGCGCTGGCGAACTGGGCCGACGTCGTGCGCGTGAGCGACATCGCCGCGCTGGGCGACGCAGCCCCGCACGAAGAAACCCGGGTCGCCGACCTGGCCAACCGGCCGGCGGTGATGGAACTCGTCGACGGCGTGGACGCGATCGTCCACCTCGGCGGCATTTCGGTCGACGCGCCGTTCGACGATCTCGTCGATGCGAACATCACCGGCACGTACAACCTGTACGAAGCCGCGCGCAAGCACGGCGTGAAGCGCGTCGTGTTCGCGAGCTCGAACCATGCGATCGGTTTCCATCCGGTCACGGAAGTGCTCGATGCCGATTCGCCGCAGCGTCCGGACAGCCTGTATGGCGTGACGAAGTGCTTCGGCGAGTCGCTGTCGCGCTACTACTTCGACCGCTTCGGGATCGAGACGGTGTGCCTGCGGATCGGTTCGTCGTTCGAGGTGCCGAAGAATCCGCGCATGCTCGTGACGTACCTCAGCTATCGCGACTTCATCGAGCTGGTGCGTTGCTCGCTGCTGACGAACCGCGTCGGGCACGCGATCGTCTACGGCGTGTCGGACAACCCGGTGAAGTGGTGGGACAACACGAAAGCCGGCTTCCTCGGCTTCCGGCCGCAGGACAGCTCCGGGCAGTTCGCCGGGCTGTTCCCGGTGACGGCGCCGACCGCCGACTACGACGATCCCGCGCAGCGCTACCAGGGCGGCGGTTTCGTCGTCGGCGAGCCGATGGAGCGCAACGCGAAGTAAGCGCCGCCGGCGCCGCCGGCGTCGTGGCTCAGTGCGGGAGGTCCGTCGCCTCGTGCCGTTGATCCATGCCGTCGATCAGGATCGACGGACCGCACGTTGCCAATGTCGCACGCGCGATGCGCTCACGCACGCTTGCGTATCGGCCGCGGGTGCGACACGGGAGCCGGTGCCGGCTCCGACTCGGCCGCCTCCTTGCACAGCTTGTCGAGCATGCGTTGCGCGGCGCCCGCGCAATCCTCGCCGGCGGGCTTGTTCGCGATCTCGTCGATCAGCGCCTGCAGGTTGCGCCGGTTCTGCGCGAGCCGCTGTTCGAGCAGCGCGATTTCGTCGACCTTGTGCCGCAGCGTTTGCAGCAGTTCGTCGCGCGGCCACGCGCCGAGATCGGGCGGCAGTACCGCGCGGATCTCGTCGAGCGCGAAACCCGCGCGCTGCGCGCGGTCGATGATTGCGAGCCGCGTCAACGCTTCCGACCCGTATTCCCGATAGCCGTTCGCCTGCCTGCGCGCCGGTTCGAGCAGGCCGCTCGCTTCGTAGAACCGGATGCGCGATGCCGCGATGCCGCTGGCGCGCGCCAGTTCGCCGATCTTCATCTTTGTGCTCCACAGGGGCTTGACCTTGAAGCTGACTTTAAAGTTATGGTTGGGCATCGTCAATCGAGGATGTCCACCATGAACCTGTTTGCGCCCCTCACACTGCCCAATGGCGCGGTGATCCCGAACCGGCTCGCCAAGGCCGCGATGGAAGAGAACATGGCCGATGCGGACCACGCGCCGTCCGACGCGTTGCTGCGCCTGTACCAGGCGTGGGCCGACGGCCGGGCCGGCCTGATCCTGACAGGCAACGTGATGGTGGACGGCCGCGCGATGACGGGGCCGAACGGCGTCGTGCTCGACAGCGACGCGCATCTCGGCCGCTTCCGGCGGTGGGCGCAGGTCGCGCGCTCCGGCGGCGCGCACGTGTGGATGCAGATCAACCATCCGGGGCGCCAGATGCAGGCAGCGCTCGGCCAGACGACGCTCGCGCCGTCGGCCGTGCCGCTCGCGCTCGGCGCGCTGTCGAAGCAGTTTCCGGTGCCGAAGGAGATGACGGAAGCCGACATCGTCGACGTGCGGCAGCGCTTCGTGCGCGCCGCGCAGCTCGCCGAGCAAAGCGGATTCACCGGCGTGCAGATCCACGCGGCGCACGGTTACCTGCTGAGCCAGTTCCTGTCGCCGCTGACGAACCGCCGGCAGGACGCGTGGGGCGGCAGCATCGAGCACCGCGCGCGGCTGCTGCTCGACATCGTGCGCGCCGTGCGCGCGACCGTGTCGCCCGCGTTCGTCGTGTCGGTCAAGCTGAATTCGGCCGATTTCCAGCGCGGCGGCTTCAGCGCGGACGATGCGAAGCGCGTCGTCGAATTGCTGAATCCGCTGGGCGTCGATCTCGTCGAACTGTCGGGCGGCAGCTATGAAGTGCCGGCGATGCAGGGCGAGGCGCGCGACGGCCACACGCTGGCCCGCGAAGCGTATTTCCTCGAGTTCGCACGGGACATCACGGCCGTCGCGGCCATGCCGCTGATGGTCACGGGCGGGATCCGGCGCCGCGCGGTGGCCGAGCAGGTGGTCGCCAGCGGCGTGGCGATGGTCGGCATCGCGACCGCGCTGTCGATCGAGCCGAACCTGCCGCGCGACTGGCAGGCCGGCAAGGACAGCGCGCCGGCGCTGCAGCCGATCCGGTGGAAGAACAAGGCGCTGGGCGCGCTGGCGAACATGGCTGTCGTGAAATTCCAGCTCGCGCGGTTGAGCGCCGGCCGGCGCACGCATCCGGACGTGTCGCCGCTGCGCGCGCTGGTGTCGCAGCAGGTGGCCGCGCAGTGCCAGACGCGGCGCTACCGGAAGTGGCTGGCGGGGCGGGCGGCGCGCTAGCCGCGAACGCCGCGAAGGCGGCGCGTCGGGCTGCCCGATGCCCGCTTACACCGGATACGCGTCGTCGACCTTCAGGTTCGCGAGCCGGAACAGCGTGCGCAGCGTCTGCGGATGAATGTCGCGATGCGCGGCGAGCGACGTCAGCATGAAGTCGAGGACCTTCGCGTAGCGCAGCAGCACGAGGCAGCGCGCGAGATCCGCGTTGCCGCCGCGCATGCCTTCCGCGTAGCTGACCATCTGGGTCGACAGCGTGCGTGCCATCTCGAGTTCCATCTGTTGCTTTTCCGTCCATTCGGGTTGCGGTTGTTCGAGCAGTTTCGCGAGGAAGATCTGGAACGACGTATCGGACGAGTTGGGCAGCGCATCCATGAAGTGCCTCGTAGCTTGCGTGGATCGTTCGGGCGTATCCGGGGATGGTCCTGATCCGGGTTCATGTCCGCGCCGATCGGCGGCGCGGCTGTCACTGCAATGCGAATGCAGGTTCCATACCAGCCCCGCGATCCGATTGTTGAGCAATGTTGACGCGGGTCGCGGCAGCGCCCATCGCGTCCCGCCGGGACTGGCTCGCAAGAAAAATCGAGGGGGGTGTCCATACGCCGCGCGCGATCGCGGTCGGCTGCGCGACCGGGTCCGGACGGACGAAATGCTTCAGCGATGTAACGTAACGCCGGGTTGAAACCGGCTGCGTGTTTCGGTCGACGCATCGCCGGCATGCCGCGGCGCTCGTGCGTCGGCGGCGTCCCCACGGCCTTGGACCGCTTGCGTGCGGCGCGCCGCGACGATGCCCGCCGCATGCTGGAAGCGCGCGCCGCATGCGCCGGATGTTTCATATCCGAGACGTTTTTGTCGCGGCGCGCCGGCGGCATGCGCAACCTGCGTCACGCGTGCCACCCAACTGGCCCAGCGAATAACCGGACAACTGTCCATGGGCAGCGGCGCCGTGTTTGCGAACAATCTCCGCATCATTCCCGCGAGGTTCGACATGAGCGTCCACGCCTTCTTCTCGGCCAACCTGCTGCTGGCCTACACGGCCTATTTCGTCGGTACGGCCAGCCCCGGCCCGAGCAACCTCGCGATCATGTCGGTCGCCGCGAACCATGGCCGCAAGGCGGCGCTCGCGTTCGCGCTCGGCGTCGTCTCGGGCTCGATGTGCTGGGCGACGGTGGCAGCGCTGGGCGTATCGGCCGCGCTGCTCGCGTGGTCGAAGCTGCTGGTCGCGATCAAGCTGTTCGGCGGCGTGTACCTGCTGTGGCTCGCGTTCAAGTCGGGCCGCACCGCGTGGTCGGCCAAGGCGGCCGCCACGCTGAAGGCGACGCCCGACCGGACGCTGTCGCGCTTCTACGCGCGCGGCGCGCTGCTGCACCTGACGAATCCGAAAGCCATCCTGGTGTGGGTGTCGATCGTCGCGCTGTCGTCGAACGGCGCGGGCGCGTCGCACGGTGCCGTCGTGCCGGGCTGCATCGCGATCGGATGCCTGGTGTTCGGCGGCTATGCGCTGGTGTTCTCGACGGACGGCGCACGCCGGCTGTACGTGCGCGGCCGGCGCGCGATGGAAGCGTGTCTCGCGGTGGTGTTCGGCGTGGCGGGAATCCGGTTGCTGGCGTCGAACGTGTAATCGGGCACGCCGGCGACCAACGACGCGGCTACGGCAGCGGAGCGGGCGCCGCGACGCCCGCGCCCCCGCTTCGATGCTTCAGAAAATGAAGCCCGTGTTGATGAACTTCGAGTGGTGATCCGACACGATCGAATCGAGCAGCTGCTTGCTGCCGTCGGTCTGCTTCGCCGCGACCATCGAGCGGATCGAGAACGCGCGCAGCGCATCGGTCACCGACAGCGTGCCTTCCGCCGAATCCTTGCGCCCGGCGAACGGGAACACGTCCGGCCCGCGCTGGCACTGGCAGTTGATGTTCACGCGGCACACCTGGTTCACGAGCGGATCGACGAGCGCGCCGATCTGCGCCGGATCGGAACCGAAGATGCTGACCTGCTGGCCGTGCTCCGACGTCGTCACGTAGTCGAGCGCGGTTTCCACGTCGTCGAACGGCGCGACCGGAATGATCGGCCCGAACTGTTCCTCGCGATACAGCTTCATCCCTTCGGACACCGGATACACGACGGCCGGGTAGAACAGCGTCTTGCTGAACTCGCCGCCCGCGTGGTTGACGACCTGCGCGCCCCTGGCCTTCGCGTCGTCGATCGCGTCGGTCATGTACGCGGTGCGATGCATGCCCGGCAGCGGCGTGATGCTGACGCCTTTCTCCCACGGCATGCCGATCTTCAGCTGTTCGAGCGCGGCGGTGAAGCGCTTCAGGAATTCGTCGACGATCGAGCGATGCACGAGCAGCATCTTCAGCGCGGTACAGCGCTGGCCGTTGAACGACAGCGCGCCGAGCAGGCACTCCTTCACGGTGAGGTCGAGATCGGCGTCGGGCAGCACGATCGCCGCGTTCTTCGCATCGAGGCCGAGGATCGCGCGCAGCCGGTGCGACTTCGGATGCTGCTTCTTCAGGTGATCGGCGACCTTGCTCGAGCCGATCAGCGCCAGCACGTTGATCTTGCCCGACGCGAGCATGTGCGGCACGACCACCGCGCCCGGCGCGTAGATCGTGTTGATCACGCCTTGCGGGAACGCGTCGCGGAACGCCTCGAGCAGCGGCTCGAACAGCAGCGTGCCGTACTGCGGCGGCTTGAACACCACGGTGTTGCCCATCAGCAGCGCGGGGATCAGCGTCGCGAAGGTTTCGTTCAGCGGATAGTTGTACGGACCCATGCACAGCACGACGCCGAGCGGCGTGCGGCGGATCTGGCCGATCGTGCCTTCCGCGATCACGAAGCGCGAGTTCGCGTTGTCGAGCTCCTTCAGCGCGTCGATCGTCTGCGTCATGTACGTGACGGTGCGGTCGAACTCCTTCTGCGAATCGGCGAGGCTCTTGCCGATCTCCCACATGATCAGGTTCACGACCCGCTCGCGCTGCGCGACCATCCGCTTGATGAAGTCCTGCATGCACGCGATGCGCTGCTCGACCTTCATCGTCGGCCACTCGCCGCGGCCCGAGTCGTACGCGCGCACCGCGGCGTCGAGCGCCGCATCGCTTTCCGTCTCGCCCATCACCGGATAGCTGCCGATCTCCATCTGCGCGACGCTGCCGTCCGGCTGGCGCACGCACACGGGCGACAGCACGGTCTTGGTCGCGCCGTCCCACGGGCGCAGCTCGCCGTCGACCAGCGACACGCGCTGGTGGATCGGTGCTGCGAGGCGGAACTCGGCGGGGATGTCCTGATAGGCGGGAAACAGCTGCTGCAGGGAAGCGGAATCGGGCATGACGGTCTCGTTTGACGGGGTGTCCGGGAAGGACGGGCGATGCGGAATCCTGAGCTGAATGATCCTCGATCCTGAATCGGCATCATGACGCGCGGACGACGAGGCGTCACGCGACGGCGTGGCCGAAACGCGGAATGGAACCAGTTCCATTAAAAAGGAACGCCGTGCCGATTGCAAGATTTGCCGAACGCCATCGCACAATGCGTAAGCGATTTGAAGGACTGTGTCCGAATGCCGGGTATAAGCCGGTCAGTGCATGCGCAAACGTTTCACTTCGGCCGAATTGGGCGGATAATGAGCGCGTGCGGCGAAGAAAAAAATACCCCGGAACCTGAGAGAAAACACACGCAGTGAACAAAAGCGAGAAGGTCCGCCGCGCTGCCGAAGCGAGGTCGGCTGCCCGGAGCGCCGGGTCGGGGTTGCCCGCCCGGCGCGCACCGGACCTACCGCGAACCGCCGCGTTCACTCGACGTCTTCGTCATCTTCCGCATCCACGTCATCGCCATCGTTGGCCCGCCCCGGCGCCGCATACGCGCTCGCCTGCTCCAGCAACCACGCACGAAACGACTCCAGCGGCTTGCTGTGGCTGAACTCCGTCGGGTACACGAGGTAGTACGCCGAATCGCCGACCGTCGCCGCGTCGCACGGCACGATCAGCCCGAGCTGCTGCAACTGTTCCTCGACGAAGAACTTCGGCACCAGCGCGATCCCGAGCCCGGCCGCGGCCGCGCTGATCAGCATCGTGTGCAGCTCGTAGCGCACGCCCTGCATCGTGCGGATGTCCTCGACGCCGTGCGTCTCGAACCACTGCGCCCAGGCACCGGGACGCGTCGTCGAGTGCAGCAGCGGATACGCGAGCAGATCCTCCACGCGTTCCACCGGCCCGTCGAGCAGCGCGGGCGAGCAGATCGGCACGACTTCCTCGCCGAACAGGTAGTCGGACGACGTGCCGGGCCAGGTCGGCTTGCCGTAGTGGATCGCGGCCTCGAAGTGCGTGTCCTCGAACGAGAACAGGTCGGTGCGGCTGCCCATGTTCACGCGCACGTCCGGCGTGCGGTCGTAGAAGCTCTTGATGCGCGGGATCAGCCAGTGCGACGCGAAGGTCGGCAGCACCGCGAGCTCCAGGTAGCCGCCGCCGCTGCCGTGCGCGATGATCGACAGCGTGTCGCGGTCGAGCGCCTCCAGCGCGCGCCGCACCTGCGTGCCGTACAGCTTGCCGGCGCGCGTCAGCACGACACGCTGCTTCACGCGCGCGAACAGCCGCACGCCGAGGCTCGCCTCGAGCGTCGCGATCTGCCGCGATACCGCGCTTTCGGTCAGGAACAGCTCCTTCGCCGCGTGCGTGAAGCTCTCGTGGCGCGCCGCGGCTTCGAAAGCCACGAGCGCACCCATGTTGGGGATCTTGAATTTGCGCATGATGCTCGTTTTGTCTGACGAACGGACCCGCCCGCGGCGGGCCGGCGGACGAGTGTGGGGGCCGCGAATAATTCCAAAAACTCATCACGTGTCAATTTAATCTCGCTTTACGCCCCGCTGCAACCCTTTGAATAATGCATCCCACGCAAGGCCAGGCGCCCGCTGGGCGGCCGGCCATCCGAGTTGCCGGCACGTTTGCCGGCGGTCCCCCGAACACGAGAATCCTGATGCGCAATCCGAATATCGAGAGCCTGCTGACGAAGCTGCTGGGACAGGCGAAGACCGACGCCCTGTTCGCGACCCTGAACATGCCGGCCATCCTCGAAGAATGGGAAACCGACGTCGTCACGCGCGCGGAAATCGCGCAGGCGATGAACATGGCGCTGTTCGAAGGGCTGCTCGAACGTTCGGCGAACGGCCGCGCGTACACGGCCGATGCCATCGAGAACGGCGGCTCGGTCTATTTCGACCACGGTGCGCTGCGCACGGTGCGCTGGCCGCACACGGGCGCGCTGCCGCCGGGCGAAGCTGCGTTCACGCGGATCCTGCGTCCGCTCGGCTTCCGCCTGAACGGCCGCTATCCGCTCGACAAGCTCGGCATGACCGGCCGCGCGTATGCACACGAGGATGCGCCGGACGAGATCGCGCAGTTCTTCGTCAGCGAACTGCATCCGGAGCGTTTCTCGAAGGAGTTCCAGCAGGCGGTGACGAACGTCGTGCGCTCGTCGCGCGATCCGCTGTCGCCGGCGGCCGTCGCGCTCCTGTGGGAGATCGAGCGCGAAGGCTGGCTGTCGCTCGACGCCGCGCATGCGCTGCTGCCCGAGATCGTCGGTGCGTTCGCGCGCCAGCACGACCTGCCGAACGAACTCGACTACGAGACGCTGCTGCTCGAATCGGCCGAGATGGCGTGGATCGCCACCGAAGGCAACGCGTTCAACCATGCGACCGATCGCGTGACCGACGTGTTCAAGCTGTCCGACGACGAGAAGGCGAAGGGCCGGCCGATGAAGCCGGACGTCGAGCGCTCGCGTTCGGGCCGCGTGTTCCAGACCGCGTATCGCGCGGACATCGTCGAGCGCGAGTTCCGCACGCGTGACGGCGGCACGGTGAAGCGCAACGTGCCGGGCTCGTTCTATGAATTCATCACGCGCCGTCGCACGTTCGACCAGGCGGCGCGCCGCTGGGTGACGGACCTGCGTTTCGATGCGGGCAACGCGCAGGGCATCTTCAAGATGACGGCGAACGCGGCGAAGTAAGCGCGACGCACGAAGACAAACGGGCCGGCGGCTGGTGACAGCCGCCGGCCCGTTTGCGTTGCATGGGCGCTTCGATCGTCGGAACCGGTCAGGGAGTCGCAGTTGCCCGACACGGCGATGATGCTCCATCGGCATTACCCGGTGCGGCCCGGGTACGACGGCACGTGCGCGCATCCGGCCTGATGTTTCTCCTTCCCGGCCCGCCGTCGCGCGTACCGCGTACCGTCGACTGCGCCGCCACTTGATGACAATTCCGCACAACATAGTTCCGATATTTCGTTTGCTGCACGCGTATTGGCTACCCACAATCGGTTCACCTCTTTCGCGCTGACAGGTTCCCCGGAGACGGAACCGCGGTGATCGACCGGCAAGCGACACGCCACTGGCGACGCGCCGGCGACGGAAAAAATTCACCGGCACGCGGGAGGTCGCCGGCGCGCGATGGTCGCGCGTCGCATCCCGACCCACAGAAGAAGGATTGGCCGATGACGTTCCGCATTCGCTCGCTTTCCGGCATGGCACTGACCGCCGCGATCTTCGCGTTCCAGACGGGCGCGGCCCACGCGCAGGAGACGGTCGTCAAGGTCGGCGTGGCCGTGCCGCTGACCGGCGGTGGCGCCGCGTATGGCAAGGACATCGAGAACGGCGTGCGCATGGCCGTCGACGAGGCGAACGCCGCGCATACGACGATCGGCGGCAAGCCGGTGAAATTCGTCGTCGCGTCGCAGGACGACCAGAGCGATCCGCGCATCGGCGTGCAGGCCGCGCAGCAGTTGACCGACGCGCAGGTGGCCGTCGTGATCGGCCACTTCAATTCCGGCACGACGCTGCCCGCGTCGAAGATCTACGCGAAGGCCGGCATTCCGATGATCACGCCGTCGGCGACCAATCCCGACATCACGCGCGCCGGCCTCGGCACCGTGTATCGCGTGATCGCGACCGACGCGCAGAACGCCGGCAATGCCGGTGCGTATGCGGCGAGCGTGACCAAGGCGAAGCGCATCGCGATCATCGACGATCGCACCGCGTTCGGCCAGGGCGAAGCCGACGAATTCGAGAAGGCCGCGAAGGCCAGCGGCGGCACGATCGTCGCGCGCGAATTCACGAACGACAAGGCGGTCGACTTCAGCGCGCAGCTCACGAAGATCAAGAGCACGAATGCCGACCTGGTGTTCTTCGGCGGCCTCGACGCGCAGTCCGCGATGCTGGTCAAGCGCATGCGCCAGCTCGGCATCCGCGCGCAGTTCCTGGCCGGCGGCGGCGTGATGAACGCGAACTTCATCAGGCTCGCGGGCAATGCGGCCGAAGGCGCGGCCGTGTGGGAATACGGGCAGCCGCTGTCGCGTCTCGCGAAGGGCAAGCAGTTCGAGACCAGATTCAAGCAGAAGTACGGCGTCGACATGCTCGCGTATGCGCCGTTCGCGTACGACGCAACGTGGATCGCGATCAACGCGATGCAGAAGGCGAACTCGACGAAGCCGAGCGATTTCAACGGCGCGCTGAAGGGCACGCGCTACGACGGCATCACCGGGACGATCGCGTTCACGAACACGGGCGACCTGAAGAACCCGAGTTCGACGCTGTATGAAGTGAAGAACGCCGCGTGGCAGCCCGTCACCACGCAAACGGCGGACTGAATACCGACCGCGCGCGGGCTTTCGCGGCGACGCCGGACGTGCTGAAATACCCAAAGCGATCTCGGATGCGATCGCGGCGCATGTCGGGGCGATTCGCCGGGCGGTCCGCACGCACGGCGCCGCGCGCGACGCGGCACGAACAACCTTCGGGTGCGGCCGGCTGGCCGTGCCTTTCACGTGCAACTGGAGTCAGTCGTGAGTTCTCAAGTCGTCATCGTCGGCGGTGGTGTGATCGGCAGCTCGATCGCCTATTTCCTGCGTGCTACCGATCCGACGGTGTCCGTGACCGTCATCGAACGCGATCCCACTTATGCGAAGTCGTCGTCGGCACTGTCGGCCGCGTCGATTCGCCAGCAATTTTCGACGCCGCTGTCGATCGAGATGTCGCTGTTCGGAATCGACTTCCTGCGCACGATCGGCGAACGGCTCGAAGTCGACGGCACGCGCCCGTCGATCGATCTGCATGAAGGCGGCTACCTGTTTCTGGCGACGCCGGCAGGCGATGCGACGCTGCGCGAGAACCATGCGCTGCAGACGAAGCTCGGTGCCGATATCCGCTTGATGGATCGCGAGGCGCTGCGCGCGAAGTTTCCCTGGCTGAACGTCGACGATCTCGTGTCGGGTGCGTATGGCGTGAGCGGCGAAGGGTGGTTCGACGGTTACGGGCTCGTGCAGGCGCTGCGCAAGAAGGCGCAGGCGCTCGGCGCGCGCTACGTGCCGGCCGATGTGACCGGCGTCGTTCGCGACGGCCGCAAGGTCACGCACGTGGTGACGCACGACGGCGAGCGCTACGCATGCGACACGCTCGTCAACGCGGCCGGCGCGTGGACGCGCACGCTGTCGTCGATGATGGGCATCGACATTCCCGTGCATGCGCGGCGTCGCAGCATCTTCAACGTGTCGTCGCCGGCGAAGCTCACCGACTGCCCGCTGCTGATCGATCCGACCGGCGTGTATTTCCGGCCGGAAGGGCGCACGTATATCTGCGGGACGTCGCCGAGCCCGGATCGCGATCCCGACGATCTGCCGCTCGACCAGGTCGATCACGACCTGTTCGACGAGGTGATCTGGCCGACGCTCGCCAATCGCGTGCCGGAGTTCGAAGCGTTGCGCGTGGAGAACTGCTGGTCCGGGTACTACGAGTACAACGTGTTCGATCACAACGCGATCATCGGGTATCACCCCGAGCTCGACAACGTCGTGTTCGCGAACGGGTATAGCGGGCACGGGCTGCAGCAAGGGCCCGCGACCGGGCGTGGGGTGAGCGAACTGATTTTGGGCGGGCGATACGAATCGCTCGACCTGTCGTCGCTCGGCTGGGAGCGTGTGCTCGAAAACCGGCCGATCGTCGAAAAGAACGTCGTGTAGCGCGGCGTGACCGCCCGGTGTGGGGTGGGCGGGATTCTCCTTGTGTCTCAATCTGATTGGCCCGGCTCTGCCGGGCTTTTTTTGTCGGAGCGGGGATGTCGGAGGTGTCGTTCTGGCGCGCGAGTCTCACGCCAGCAGGCACGCGATCAGATCGTGCGTCGTACGGACTTCATACTTTCGCAACAAGCTCGCGCGATGAATGTCGACGGTGCGCGGGCTGATGCTCAGCTCCTTGCCGATTTCCTTGCTGGTGAGCCCGTGAACGAGGAATGCCGCGACATCGCGCTCGCGATCGGTCAACGTGCTGGCGACGTCGGGATGCTTGGCGTCGCCCGACAGGTCGGTGAAGGTCCAGATAGCCAGCTCGAAGGGCCGCTTCGGGTTGTAGCCGAAGCCGCACACGGTGACCCAGAAATGGCTGCCGTCGACGCGGCGCATGATGCGGTCGTCGCTGAACCCCGCATGTTTCGCGAGCAGCGGCGCGAGGCGGCGGCCGGTCGTCGCGAAGTCCTTCTGCTGCGGATACAGCTTCGCGAACGACTGGTCGATGATGTCGTCGCGGGTCGCCCTGAACAGTTGCAGCGCCTTCTCGTTGCAGTCGACCATGATGCGCTCTTTCGCCACGATCGCCGCGACGGGCAGATGCCTGAAGAGGTCTTCGTAGTCGAGGCTGGGCATCGTGTCGGTCATGTTCGGCATCGGGTCGGCGGGGCCGAACCGTGTTCGGACCCAGGCTATCGGGCAGGTTCGCTCCTGTCCGATTGTAGCCGTAGCGCCTGCAACGCACTCATCCGACGTGGAAGACGCAGCAATCGTGCCCTTCGCCCGCACACCGGACTTCGGCCGAATGCGCACGCGGGCCCTTGCTCGCCGCGTCGGGCGCGGTGTCGTTGACCCAGTCCATCGCGCCGGCGAACCAGCCCGCGAACATGTAGCACAGCTTGCCGTGCCTGTCGGGCTGGGCCAGCACGAAGGACGAGTGATGCAGATGGATGCGCGCATGCGACGTCGCCGGATCGGCTTCGGCGATGGTGAACACGCCCCAGCCGCGCTGCGACAGCCGCTTCAGATAATGCTCGAACACGGCCATGCCGCCGAGGCCGTGCTGCTTCGCCTCCTGGTCGCACCAGTGATGGGCGGACTTGTAGCCGGCCGTGTAGAGGATCGACGCATACGCTTCGCGGCCGAGCGCTGCTTCGACGGCGACGTGATTGTTCGTGAAGAAGTGGCGCGGCACGTACAGCATCGGCAGCGCGTCGGTGGTCCAGACGCCGGTGTCCGGATCGACGTCGATGGGCAATTGTGGCTGCATGGCGGGTGCGTGGTGTGGATGTGTGGTGCGATTCAACCGTTCCACACTTCGCCGAACACCCGCAGCCAGTTCTCGCCCATCACCTTCCTGATGCGCGCGTCGCTCCAGCCGGCGCGTTGCATCGCGGCCGTGAGGTTCGGGAATTCGCCGATCGTTCGGATGCCTTCCGGATTGACGACCTTGCCGAAATCCGTCAGGCGGCGATAGCGGCCCTTGTCGTGCGTGATCCAGTCGAAGAACTCGGTGCTGTAGCCCTGCGTGAAGTCGGTGCCGATACCGACCTTGTCCTCGCCGATCACGTCGATCACGTATTCGATCGCTTCGAGATAATCGTCGATGGTTGCGTCGGCGCCGCGTCGCAGGAACGGCATGAACATCGTGACGCCCACGAAGCCGTTTGCTTCCGCGATCTCGCGCAGTTGATCGTCCGTCTTGTTGCGCGGATGCTCTTTCAAACCGGACGGGCAGCAGTGCGAGTAGGTGACCGGCTGCTTCGAACAGGCGATCGCGTCGGATGAGGTTTTCGCGCCGACGTGCGACAGGTCCACCATGATGCCGACGCGGTTCATTTCCTGAATCACTTCGCGGCCGTAACCGGACAACCCGCCGTCCGGTTCGTAGGAGCCTGTGCCGACGAGGTTCTGCGTGTTGTAGCAGAGCTGCACGACGTTCACGCCGAGTTCCTTGAACACCTCGATATAGCCGAGGTTGTCCTCGAACGCATACGCGTTCTGGAAGCCGAGGATGATGCCGGTCTTGTTCTCCTGCTTCGCGCGCAGGATGTCGTCCGTCGTGCGCACCAGCGTAAGGATTTCACCGTACTCGCGGATCTGCTGCTTCATCTCCACGATGTTGTCGATCGTCTTCTGAAAGTCTTCCCACACCGAGACCGTGCAGTTGACGGCCGTGACGCCGCCCTTGCGCATGTCTTCGAACACCGATCGCTCGAATTTCGAAATGTTCAGGCCGTCGATGATGATGCTGGAGTCGTGAAGGCTGGTCATGGTGTCCGTCCATGCGTTGAATTTTTACGGCAAGCCGGCAAAGCGGGGGGGCGGGCGCTCAAACGGCGCGTTCGACGCCGCGCTTCGCGGACTGGGCGGCTCTCCCGGTTGCCGGACCGGCTTCCTCGAGTGCCGTCTTCGACGTTTCCGGCAGGGCCAGGCCGCCGATCATCGCGAAGATCGACACGGCGATCAGGTAGTACGCGGGCGACAGGTTGGTCCCGGTCGCGGAGATCAGCCACGTGGCGACGAGCGGTGCGGTGCCGCCGAAGATCGTGTAGGCGAGGTTGTAGGTGATCGCGGATGCCGTGTAGCGGGTTTTCGTCGCGAACACTTCCGACATGAGCGGCGCCGTCACCACGCCCGAGAACACCGCGCCGATGGCCAGCAGCGCGACGCCGAGGAGCGATTGCGATAACACGCCCGAACCGCCCAGCGAGAACGCCGGATACACCGACACGATGATGAAGAGCCCGGTCGTGGCGATCGTCGCGCGGCGGCCGACGAGGTCGGAGTAGAGGCCCGCGAGCGGGCACAAGGCCGCGGCGAAGAGGAGCGCGAGCACCGTCACGAGGAGCGACGTACCGCGAGACAGATGCCCGGCCACTTGAAGATACGTCGCGAAATAGGTCGTGAACGTGTAGAACGACAGCGCCGTCACGGACACGAACGCACCGAGCTTCAGGATGTTCAGCGACTGCGAATGCAGCGTTTCCATCAGCGGGGCGTGCGCGATGTCGTGCTTGCCTTCGAGCGCCTGGAACGCGGGCGTTTCATTCAGGTTGACGCGCAGGTAGACGCCGATGAGGCCGACCGGTGCCGCGATCAGGAACGGCACGCGCCAGCCCCAGTCGATCATCGCCTGCGACGACAGCGACGACTCGAGCAGATAGGCCACCACCGCCGCGCAAGCGAACGACGAGAAGGTCGACACGGGAACGAAGCTGCCGAAGAATGCGCGGCGGCGGCGCGGTGCATGTTCCATCACGTACGCGCATGCGCCGGCATATTCGCCGCCTGCCGAAAACCCCTGGACGCAGCGGATCATCGTGAGCAGAAACGGTGCCCAGTAGCCGATGGTCGCGTAGGTCGGGAGCAGGCCGATCAACGTCGTCGAGCCGGCCATCATCAGGATCGTCAGCGCAAGCGTGCGCTTGCGGCCGATCCGGTCGCCGATGACGCCGAAGATCAGGCCGCCCAGCGGGCGGAAGGCAAAGGCCACCGCGAAGACGGCGAAGGTCTTCAGGAGACCGATCGTCGGGTCGCCGCTGGGGAAGAATTCGCGCGTCAGGATGGTGGCGAGAAAGCCGTATGCGGCGAAATCGAACCATTCGACGAAATTGCCGATCGACGCTGCGGCGATCACGCGCCGGAGGGTGCGGGTGTCGACGTCCTGGGTGGTCATGGTCTTGTCCTCTTGGTGTGGGCGCTTCGGTCCGTGTCGAAACCCATGGTAGGGACGCCAATTACCTAGGTCCATACGTGTCAATTACCTAGGTAATCGGGGGCGGGAGGCGCTTGGTGGCGGAGCCATTCGACTGCCGGCCGGAGTTGCATAAGGGAGCGTGGCGGCTAGACTGGAAGTGCCCCATGCACACCATGGAGGGAGACATGACGACCATCTATGTCGTGAAGACCGGGCTTCAGTTCCTCTGCACCGGCGAGGACGGCGACATCGGCATGGCGCCGGTGATTGAGGAGGCCATGTCGTTTCTGTCGTATGAGGAAGCGAAAAAGGTGGCGAACGCGAACGCCGATCCCGGGTACGAAATCCTCGCGGTCGATATTGTCTGCCGGTGACGGGGAGCCAACTGGCGAGGGCTCGATGAGGGCGGTGCCGCGATGGCGCGCGCATCGCGGGCCCGGTGCGGCGTCGTTTCCATCCGGTCATCAACCCAGGCGCCGATGCCGCGACACACTTTCAGTCATCTTTGACAACCGCCACGACCGCAACCGCCGGGAAGCGCCAGCAGGCGCTGGTCGAAAGCCGTCGAACGGTCTCGATTCGTGCCTGCGGCATGGATGCACCGCTCCCCCAATTAATGACCAAACCGCAAGACCTAGTGCATAGATATCGTTTGCCGCCGCGTTAATGACTATCGACAATCGTGGCTCGAATTCCCGCCGTGGCGCCGGAAGCGCCTTGGCGGGCGGCACCTGTCGGCCATCCCGGCCGTCGCTGCCATCCAGCTCACGACGACATGTACGCGTTCACGCCCTCATTCCAGAATCCTGCCGGTTCGCCGATCCGCGAGCTGTTCAAGTACCTCTCCGAACCGGGGATGATTTCCTTCGCGGGCGGCTACCCGGCCAGCGACCTGTTCGACGTCGACGGTCTCAACGCCGCCGCCGAACGCGCGTATGCGCAGCCCGTCCGCTGCCTGCAATACGGCCCGACCGACGGCCTCGCCGAACTGAAGCAGCAACTGATCGCATTGATGGCGCGCCGCGGCGTGACGTGCACGCCGGCCGAACTGCTCGTCACGACCGGCTCGCAACAGGGCCTCGACCTGCTGCTGCGCGTGATGGTCGCCCCGGGCGACGTCGTGCTGACCGAACAGCCGGCGTATCCGGCGACGCTGTCGGCGATGCGTCTGCAACAGGCGCGCATCGTGACGATCCCGGTCGACGGCGACGGCCTCGATGTCGACCGCCTCGCGTCGCAACTCGCATCCGGCGCGATCGCGCAGCCGAAGCTGCTCTACACGGTCCCGACCTTCGCGAACCCGACCGGCGCGACGCTCACGCGCGAACGCCGCCTGAAGTTGCTGCGTCTCGCGGTGCAATACCGTTTCCTGATCGTCGAGGACGATCCGTACGGCGACCTGCGTTTCGCGGGCGAACCGGTGCCGTCGATGCTTGCCCTCGCGAATGAAGTCGACGGTGCGCGCGACTGGATCGTGCACTTCGCGAGCCTGTCGAAGATCGTCGCGCCGGGGCTGCGCGTGGGCTGGACGATCGCGCCGGCCGAAATCGCGCGACGCTGCGTGATCGCGAAGCAGACGGTCGACCTGTGCAGTACGCCGTGGACGCAAGCCGCCGCCGCCGAGTATCTCGCCGACGGCGCACTCGAACGCCATCTGCCGCGCATCACGGCCGCCTACCGGCGCAAGTGCGACGCGATGTGCGATGCGCTGCGCGACGGCTTCGGCGATGCGATCACGTTCCATCGCCCCGAAGGCGGGATGTTCGTGTGGGCGCGCATCGGCGCCGTGTCGTCGGACGTGCTGCTGCAACAGGCGATCGCGAACAAGGTCGTGTTCGTGCCGGGCAAGGCGTTCTTCGCGGACAACGTCGATGCCGCTTCGCTGCGGCTCTCGTTCGCCGCGCCCGACGTCGACGCGATCCGGGAAGGCGTGGCGCGTCTCGTGCGAGCCTATGGTGCGGCGCTGGCCGCGTGAGGAGACACACATGAACATCGTCATCAACGACACCGCATGGATGGATGAAGCGCCGGGCATGGCCGATATCCGTCCCGTCGAGCACAGGTCGTCGCAGATCAGCGCGGGGCCGCAGTACGTCGCCGACGTGCTCGGCCGCTTCGGTGCGGATTCCGCCGATACGAGCGACGCCGCGCCGGTCGTCCTCGGCTACAACTGAACCACGCGGCGGCGGACTCGCAACGCAAGCCCGCCGCCGAAACGGTTAAGCTGGCGCGATCGAATCGCGCAGGATCGCCACGCCATCATGTCCGACACCGACACCCCTTCCGAATCGCTGACGGAAACGTACGACCGCCTTTGGTCCTGCCTCGAGTCCGGCGTCGGCATGCAGCGTTCGCCGTTCACGATGCTGCAGGCCGCGACGCTCGGCCTCGACGGCGGGCCGAAGGTGCGCACGATCGTGTTGCGGCACGTGAGTCGCGCCGAGCGTCTGCTGGCGTTCCATACCGATGCGCGTTCGGAGAAGGTGGCGGAATTGCGCCGCGAGCCGCGCATCGCCATCGTCGCGAACGATCTCGACGCGCTCGTGCAGATTCGCGCGGAAGGCGTTGCGTCGATCTGCGACGACGAAGCGCAACGTCGTGCCGTCTGGCAATCGAGCCGCCCGCATACGCTGCTGCTGTATCGCGCACCGTTGCGACCGGGCACGCCGATCGAGTCGCCTGAAGCAGCGCACGTCACGGCAAGCCAAAGCGTCACATCCACCGACGACGGTTATCGGAACTTCTGCCTGCTCCACGTCACGGTGACGCGCATCGACTGGCTCGAACTGGCCCGCAGCGGCCATCGCCGCGCGGTGTTCGAGGTGACCGACGACGGCTACGAAGGCCGCTGGATCGCGCCATGATGTGACGGCGGTGGTCGGATCACCGCTACAAGCGCGTACAAATCAGACAAATCCCCGATACATCAGACCTTTCAAATGGGCAACGCCGCGTGACCGGCGCACGCCCGAATGAAAGCGAAGGCGCGCTCGGGCGCGCGGCATGTTCACTTTCCACTTCACGAAAGGAGATGCCGAACGATGTCTTCCACACCGTTTTCCCCGATGCGTCGCCACCTGCTGGCCACTTCCGTGGCCGCCGGTGTATCCGCGATGCTGCCCACCGCGCTGCATGCGGCCACCGGCGCCGACGGCATACGCCCGTTCACCGCCCAGATCCCCGACGACGCACTGGCCGACCTGCGCCGCCGCATTGCCGCGACGCGCTGGCCGGGCCGCGAGACCGTCGCCGACGAATCGCAGGGCGTGCGGCTCGCGCGCATGCAGGCGCTGCTGCGCTACTGGGGCACCGACTACGACTGGCGCAAGGGCGAGGCGCGCCTGAACGGTTTCCCGATGTTCATCACCGAAATCGACGGGCTCGACATTCACTTCATCCACGTGCGGTCGCGGCATGCGAACGCGATGCCGATGATCATGACGCACGGCTGGCCCGGTTCGATCTTCGAGCTGCTGAAGGCGATCGGCCCGCTGACCGACCCGACCGCGCACGGTGCCAGTGCCGACGATGCGTTCCACGTCGTCGTGCCGTCGCTGCCGGGCTTCGGCTTCTCGGGCCGCCCGACGAAGACGGGCTGGGGCTCCGACCACATCGCGCGGGCCTGGGGCGAGCTGATGGGGCGCCTCGGCTATACGCGCTTCGTGTCGCAGGGCGGCGACTGCGGCTCGGTGATCTCGCATCGGATGGCGAGGCAGCGCGTGCAGGGCCTGGCCGGGATTCACGTGAACATGCCGGCGACGGTGCCGCCGGACATCGCGACGCTGCTGCAGACCGACGCGCCGGCGCCGGCGTCGCTGGCGCCGAAGGAGAAGGCCGCCTACGAGAAGCTCGCGACGTTCTATCGCGACAACTGCGGCTACTCGGCGATGATGGTCACGCGTCCGCAGACGGTCGGCTACGCGCTTGCCGATTCGCCGTCGGGGCAGGCCGCGTGGATGTACGACAAGATCTCGCAGTGGACCTACAGCGGCGGCGTGCCCGAACGTTCGATTCCGCGCGACGAGATTCTCGACGACATTTCGTTGTACTGGCTGACCGACACGGCGACGTCCGCCGCGCAGATCTACTGGGAGGATCACTCGAACAACTTCAACGCGGTGGACATCTCGCTGCCGGCGGCGATCACGGTGTTCCCCGGCGAGATCTACCAGGCGCCGCGCAGTTGGGCCGAGCGCAGCTATCACAACCTGATCTACTTCAACGAAGTCGACAGGGGCGGGCATTTCGCGGCATGGGAGGAGCCGGAACTGTTTGCCCGCGAAGTGCGTGCCGGGTTCCGGCCGTTACGTCGCGCGTAAGCGCGGATTGACGAGAGGATGCGGGCCGGTTGCGATGCCGGCCCGCGTTTTTGTCGTGCGGCGGTTGCCGGCCTGGGTTGGCGTCCTGACGTCGGCTGTGGGGCCGGGCGGGGCCTCCTTCCGTAGGCGCATGGCGCGTGGCCGACCGGAAACACCCGTTTCCGCCACGATTTTGAATCGTCGTGTGTCGTATCCGAACACGGATACGTTGGGATACAAGGCATCCGGACGGTTCGGATATAAAACCGGTGAAGCGATTCACACGGCGGCGCGGTGCCATGCGCCGCCGCCGTGAACGGCGATACCGGAGCGCCCGTACGTGCCGCGGGCCCCTTCCTTAGCGATCGACAATGGAGAACCCGTCATGCCTGATACCGTAAACACCCGCCGCCGCCTGATTCTGGGTACGACACTCGCCAGCCTGAGCCTTGCCGACCTCGGGTTCGGTTCACTGGCGCGCGCGCAGTCGGCGCCCGATGCGCCGACGACGAAGCGCGCGGCCGGCGCGGCGTCGCTCGGCAAGATCCACCAGATCGACGCGGGCGTGCTGAACGTCGGGTACGCGGATCTCGGGCCGAGGAACGGCCCCGTCGTGTTCCTGCTGCACGGCTGGCCGTACGACATCTACAGTTACGCGGACGTCGCGCCGCTGCTCACGGCGGCCGGCTATCGCGTGATCGTGCCGTACCTGCGCGGCTACGGATCGACGACGTTCCGCTCGGCCGACACGGTGCGCAACGGCCAGCAGGCGGTGACGGCCGTCGACATCGTCGCGCTGATGGATGCGCTGAAGATCGACCGCGCGGTGTTCGGCGGCTACGACTGGGGCGCGCGCACGGCCGACATCATCGCGGCGCTGTGGCCGCAGCGCGTGAAGGCGCTGGTGTCGGTGAGCGGCTACCTGATCGGCAGCCAGGAGGCGAACCGCAAGCCGCTGCCGCCGCAAGCGGAATTCCAGTGGTGGTACCAGTTCTACTTCACGACCGAGCGCGGCGCGCTCGGCTACGCGGCCAACCGCGACGCGTTCAACAAGCTGATCTGGCAGCTTGCGTCGCCGAAGTGGCAGTTCTCCGACGAAACCTACGCGCGCAGCGCCGCGTCGTTCCAGAACCCCGACCACGTGGCCGTCGTGATCCACAACTATCGCTGGCGCCTCGGGCTCGCGAAGGGCGAAGCGCAATACGACGACATCGAGCGGCGGCTCGCGGCCGGCCCGGCGATCACCGTGCCGACCATCACGATGGAAGGCGACGCGAACGGCGCGCCGCACCCGGAACCGGCCGCGTATGCGAAGAAGTTCACGGGCAAGTACCAGCACCGGACGATCACCGGCGGCATCGGCCACAACCTGCCGCAGGAAGCGCCGCAGGCGTTCGCCGATGCGATCCTGCAAGTGGAGCATCTGTGATGCGGGCTGGCATTCGCGTTGTTCGTCGCGGCGCGCGCCGTGCGCTTGTCGCGGGCGTGCTGCTGGCCGGTGCGTTGTCGGCGAACGGCCCGGCCGCGCGGGCGGAGCAGCCGAAGCCGGCCGCGTCGCCGATCTATGGCGTGACGATTCCGCCCGGCTACCGGAAGTGGGAAATGGTCGCGCCGGCGGAGGAAGCGGCACCGCTCGACGAGTTGCGCGTCGTGCTCGGCAACCCCGTCGCGATCCGCGCGCTCGAACAGGCGACGCTGCCGTTTCCGGACGGCACGATCCTCGTGAAGCTCGCGTACAAGCGCAAGCAGTCGGACGCGTTCGCGCCGGCGACGGTGCCCGGCCAGGCGACGACCGTGCAGGTGATGGTGAAGGATTCGCGCCGCTATGCGGCGACGGGCGGCTGGGGCTTCGGGCGCTTCATCAACGGCGTGCCGGCCGATATCGGTCAGCACCAGACCTGCTTCGCGTGTCATCAGGCACGCGTGAAGCATCACGACTATGTGTTCACGCGGCTCGCGCCTTGATGTGACTTGACGGGTTCGGTTTGACGGAAAGGCGTGCCGCGCGAGGCACGCCTTTTTTCGTGGTGGGGGATGCGGGGCGCGCATTGCGCTGCCTGGCGAGTTTGTATCGCTCTGTATCCGGCGCCGTTGCGGAAACATCGGATTGCACAGCCCCCTGTTCCGGAAACATGCCGGATACGTGAGCGGGTTCTACTGTCGACATGCAGCAAACGTTCGGTGCCAGACGTTCGCATCGGATACCGAATGATCGATACCCTCACTTCCTTCAAGGAGCAATCTCATGAAAGCCGCTCGAATCCTCGCAGTTGCCGTGCTCGCCTCGATCCCCGCCTTGTCGTTCGCCGATACCGGCCACAGCCTCACGCGTGCCGACGTGCGCGCCGAGCTCATCCGGCTCGAGCAGGCCGGCTACAGCCCGGCCAGCAGCGAAGCGCATTACCCGGACGATATCGCCGCCGCGCAGAATGCCGTCGCCGCCGCGCAGCGGGTCGCGCGCTCCGACCAGAACGGTGCGTCGAAGTCGCAGGACGACAACGTGGCCGCCGCGTCGGCGCCAGCCGCCGGCTACGCCGCGGCCGACAAGCGCGCCGCACGGAACGCACGCACGGACGCGGACGATCTGTACGCGCATTCGTGATCCGCAGCCGCGCCTGCGATACGAGAGGCGCGGCCGCATCGAAAACACTTCAAATGAACAACACGACGGAAAGGAGCATGACGATGGTCGGTTTGACGAAACGGGTTCTGGTGTCCGCGGCGGTGCTCGGCGGGCTGTTCGGTGCGGTCGCGGCGCAGGCGGCGCCCAAGGACGACCTGAAGGGAACGAACGTCGTGCTCGTGCACGGCGCGTTCGCCGACGGGTCGAGCTGGAACCGCGTGATTCCGCTGCTCGAGGCGCGCGGCCTGCATGTCGTCTCGGTGCAGAACCCGCTGAGCTCGCTCGCCGACGATACGGCCGCGACGAAGCGCGCGATCAACGAGCAGAAGGGGCCCGTCGTGCTGGTCGGTCATTCGTGGGCCGGCGTCGTGATCAGCGACGCGGGCAACGACGACAAGGTGAAGTCGCTTGTTTACGTCGCCGCGTTCGCACCGGACAACGGCCAGTCGATCGCCGACGTCACGCAGGGGCTGCCGGCACCGGCGTGGGCCGGCGAGCTGCGCAAGGACGCCGGTGGTTTCGCGACGCTGTCGGACAAGGCGATCGCGCAGGACTTCGCGCCGGATCTGCCGCCCGCGCAGCAACGCATCGTCGCGGCGACGCAAGGGCCGTGGTACGGCGGTTGCATTGCGGAGAAGGTCGCGCAGGCCGCGTGGCACGCGAAGCCGTCGTCGTTCGTCGTCGCGACGCAGGACCGGATGATCGATCCGACGCTGCAGGAGGCGATGGCGAAGCGGATCGGCGCGACGGTCACGCGCGTGAACGGCAGCCATGTCGCGATGCTGAGCCAGCCGAAGGCCGTGGCCGACGCGATCATCGCGGCGGCGGAACGTGCGAGGCAGGATGCGCCGTGAGTGGGTGCGGCGCCGCCCGTGATTGTGATGTCCTTTCACGAGGAGCAATCATGACGCGGCAACGCTGCCAACTGTCGGCGACTGAAATCGGATTCCATCACAACGTGCAGCGCATCGCGCGCTGCACCGTTCGTCACTTCGCGGTCGCCCATCCTTTCGACAACCTTCGATGCATGACATCGAACGGCCATCGCTCCGCATCCCCCGCACGAACCCGCACCGATAGCGCGCCTCTGCTATTGCATTTCACGCGCCGCTGATTAGGAAATGAATTTTTATTGGTTCTGCTTCCCCGACCGCGCTCGCATAGTGGGGCTGACGGCTATAGACAGCACGCAAGCTGCACCTGCCGCATTCCCGGCGTGTTTGATCATACGAATCTGCGAGAACAAGGAAGCGTGATGACGTTTGCATTGGAAGAACGAACCGCCGCCCAGCAGGCGCTGGAAGACGCCCGCGCGGCGGCCGCATCGGCGGGCACGCCGTACGCGGGCGGCGTGGCACCCGAAGCCGCATGGGCGCTGTTCGCCGCCGGCGACGCGTTGCTGGTCGACGTGCGCACCGCGGAAGAACGGAAATTCGTCGGCCACGTGCCGGCGTCGCTGCATGTGGCGTGGGCCACCGGCACGAGCCTGACGCGCAACCCGCGCTTCGTGCGCGAACTGGAAGCGAAGACCGGCAAGGACGCGGTGGTGTTGCTGCTTTGCCGCAGCGGCAATCGCTCCGCGCAGGCGGCGGAGGCCGCGACCAAGGGCGGCTTCACGCAGGTGTTCAACGTGCTCGAAGGGTTCGAGGGCGACCTCGACGAACAGCAGCATCGCGGCAGCCGGAACGGCTGGCGCCATCGCGGCCTGCCGTGGACGCAGGACTGAGTCACGGCTGTTAAGGGGAGAAGTCAGCATGGCCGCATTCGATATCGACGACATCGTTCAGTCGCTCCAGACCGTGCGCCGCGCGTGGCGCGAGAAGCAGCGACGCTCGCTCGAACCGGGCGGGCGCGACCTGCCGGCGCGCGAGGCGCTCGCCCAGATCATCGGCGCGCTGAAGGGCGTGCTGTTCCCGATGCGGCTCGGGCCGCCCGACCTGCGGCAGGAGAGCGAGAACTTCCATGTGGCCCACGCGCTGGACGCGGCACTGAACGCGCTGCTCGCGCAGGTGACGCTCGAGCTGCGCTACGCGGCGCGGCAACGTAACACCGATGCGCGGATCGACGAAGCGGCTGCCACCGCCGTGCAGGCGTTCGCCGCACGTTTGCCCGACATCCGCCGGCTGCTCGACAGCGACGTGCTGGCCGCGTTCCATGGCGATCCCGCGGCGGGCAGCGTCGACGAAGTGCTGCTTTGCTATCCCGGCATCCTCGCGATGATCCACCACCGGCTCGCGCACGAGCTGTATCGACTCGGGCTGCCGCTGCTCGCGCGGATCATCGCCGAGCAGGCGCATGCGGAAACCGGCATCGACATTCATCCGGGCGCGCGCATCGGCGGCGGCTTCTTCATCGACCACGGCACGGGCGTCGTGATCGGCGAGACCGCGATCATCGGCGAGCGCGTGCGCGTGTACCAGGCCGTCACGCTCGGCGCGAAGCGCTTCCCGCGCGATGCGGCCGGCCATCTGGAGAAAGGGCTCGCGCGCCATCCGATCGTCGAGGACGACGTCGTGATCTATGCGGGCGCAACGATCCTCGGCCGCGTGACGATCGGCCGCGGCGCGGTGATCGGCGGCAACGTGTGGCTCACGCAGGACGTGCCGGCCGGCGCGAACATCACGCAGGCCGTGCTGCGCAGCGAGGCGAATGGCGCGCCGCGCGCGCGGCGCGAGCCGACCGAGCCGACCGAGCCGCTACCCGACGCACGGGTGACGACATGAGCGACCTGATCCAGCACTTCGGCGCCAACGTGCGCAAGCTGCGCGAAGCGCGCACGTGGTCGCAGGAGCAGCTCGCCGAACACGCGGGGCTGAACCGCTCGTACGTCGGCGAGATCGAGCGCGGCGAGGCGATCGCGTCGATCGTCACCGCCGACAAGATCGCGCGCGCGTTCGATGTGTCGATCTCGACGCTGTTGCCGGGCACGTTCGTCACCTGAGGCCGCCTCGTCCCCGTTCCGTTTCGGCGGCGCGCGACATGACGGCTATAGCATGTTGAGCCGGCAGGTGCGCGCTTCCGATAATCCCCCAGCGTCATAAGCAATCCCGTTTTTCATCTTAAGAACCCGGAGCCACACATGTCGACCGTTGCAAGCGGCACGGCCGCGCTGAGCGATCACGCCGCCCGCCAACTAGCGAACGCTACCAAGACCGTCCCGCAGCTTTCCACGATCACGCCGCGCTGGCTGACCCATCTGCTGCAGTGGGTGCCGGTCGAGGCCGGCATCTATCGCCTGAACCAGGTGAAGAACCCGGAAGCCGTGCGCGCCGCGTGCACGCAGCTCGAGGACGAAAGCGTGCTGCCGCAGACCTTCGTGCCGTACGAGGAACAGCCGCGCGAGTATTTCCTGAATGCGGTGAGCACGGTGCTCGACGTGCATACGCGGATCTCCGATCTCTACAGCAGTCCTCATGACCAGATCAAGGAACAGCTGCGCCTGACGATCGAGACGATCAAGGAGCTGCAGGAAAGCCAGCTGATCAACAACCCGGACTACGGGCTGCTCGCGAACGTGACCGACGAACAGCGGATCTTCCCGCTGACCGGCGCGCCGACGCCGGACGATCTCGACGAACTGCTGACCAGGGTGTGGAAGGAGCCGGCGTTCTTTCTCACGCACCCGCTCGCGATCGCCGCGTTCGGCCGCGAATGCACGCGGCGCGGCGTGCCGCCGCCGACGGTCAGCCTGTTCGGCTCGCAGTTCCTCACGTGGCGCGGCATTCCGCTGATCCCGTCGGACAAGGTGCCGGTCGCGGACGGCAAGACCAAGATCCTGCTGCTGCGCGTCGGCGACAAGCGCCAGGGCGTGGTCGGCCTTTATCAGCCGGGCGTCGCGGGCGAGCAGGGGCCGGGCCTGTCGGTGCGCTTCATGGGGATCAACAACCAGGCGATCGCGTCGTACCTGATCTCGCTGTACTGCTCGCTCGCGGTCCATTCGCCGGATGCGCTGGCTGTCCTCGATGACGTCGAAATCGCCAAGTACCATGACTATCCCGACACCTACCGTTAATCCCGGCTCGGCCGGCAGCGACGCGCTCGCGTTGCCGCACGCGCCGCTGCCGGCCGGCCTGCCCGACCCGGCGGCGCTCGCGCGGCTCGCGGCCGAGTTCTTCGCGACGCCGCCCGGGCAGGCCACCGCACCCGGGCTGTCGGCGGGCAGCGGGGCGGTCGGCGGCGTGCCGTCGGCGTTGCCGGCTGCCGCACCGATCCTCGCGTCGGCGAGCAATCCGGCGCCGGCCGGCTCGCCGCTCGCGGGGCCGGGCGGCACGGGCACCGGCGTGCCGGGCCTCGCGTTGCAGGACAAGGCGTTGGGCAAGGCGCCCGGCGCGAACCTCGCGCCGTCCGCGCCGACGCACGTGCTGTCGCTCGGCAATCGCGTGCCCGCGCTCGCGCCGCATGCGGCCGCGCAGAACGGGCTGCCCGACAATGCGGTGTCGATCGCGCCCGCGTTCGAGCCGCGCGTCGGCGGCGCGGCGCTCGGCGTGCCGCAGGCGCATGCGGCGGTGTCGGAGGGCGCGGTGAAGGCCGCGCCGGCCGCGTCGCCGTATTACTTCACCGACGGCTCGCGGCAGGGCTGGCAGGCGACGCCGCAGGACATCGTCGTGCCGTCGAACGGCCTCGCGTCGCCGGAAGCGTTCGGGCTGCCGGGCGACGACGCGCTGCGCGACCTGCTCGCCGTGCAGCGCGACGTGCCGGTGTCGCGCGCATCGGGGGCCGACGTGCCGCGTTACTTCGTCGACGATGCGCATGCCGCCGAGCCGCCGGGCAACCTGCATCGCGGCGCGCGCCCGCCGTTCGACGTGAACGCGATCCGCCGCGATTTCCCGATCCTGCAGGAGCGCGTGAACGGCAAGCAACTCGTCTGGTTCGACAACGCGGCGACGACGCACAAGCCGCAGGCCGTGATCGACCGTCTCGCCCATTTCTATGCGCACGAGAACTCGAACATCCACCGCGCCGCGCATGCACTGGCGGGCCGCGCGACGGACGCATACGAGCACGCACGGGACACCGTGCGGCGTTTCATCGGCGCGGCGTCGCCGGACGAGATCGTGTTCGTGCGCGGCACCACCGAGGCGATCAACCTGATCGCGAAGACGTGGGGCGTGCAGAACGTCGGCGAAGGCGACGAGATCGTCGTGTCGCATCTCGAGCATCACGCGAACATCGTGCCGTGGCAGCAGCTTGCGGCGCTCAAGGGCGCGAAGCTGCGCGTGATTCCGGTCGACGATTCGGGGCAGGTGCTGCTCGACGAATACCGGAAGCTGCTCAACGACCGCACGAAGATCGTGTCCGTCACGCAGGTGTCGAATGCGCTCGGCACGGTCGTGCCGGTGAAGGAGATCGTCGAGCTGGCACATCGCGCGGGCGCGAAGGCGCTCGTCGACGGCGCGCAGTCGATCTCGCACATGCGCGTCGACGTGCAGGCGCTCGATGCGGACTTCTTCGTGTTCTCCGGGCACAAGATCTACGGGCCGACCGGCATCGGCGTCGTGTACGGCAAGCGCGCGATCCTCGACGACATGCCGCCCTGGCAGGGCGGCGGCAACATGATCGCGGACGTGACGTTCGAGCGCACGGTGTTCCAGCCGCCGCCGAACCGCTTCGAGGCCGGCACCGGCAACATCGCGGATGCGGTGGGGCTGGGTGCGGCGCTCGACTACGTGAGCCGCGTCGGCATCGAGCACATCGCGCGCTACGAGCACGATCTGCTCGCGTATGCGACGAGCGTGCTCGCGCCGGTGCCGGGCGTGCGGCTCGTCGGCACCGCGCGCGACAAGGCGAGCGTGCTGTCGTTCGTGCTGAAGGGCTATGAGACCGAGGAAGTCGGGCAGGCGCTGAACGAAGCGGGCATCGCGGTGCGCTCCGGTCATCACTGCGCGCAGCCGATCCTGCGGCGCTTCGGGCTCGAGGCGACGGTGCGGCCGTCGCTGGCGTTCTACAACACGTGCGATGAAGTCGATGCGCTGGTCAGCGTCGTGAGGCGGCTGGCGGCGCGGCGCTGAGACGCGCGGCACGCGAGAGGGCCGTTTGCGGCTCCCGGCAACGGGATGTCGCAAGCGGCCCTTTTTCGGCTTCTTCGCCTGTTTCCGGGGAGAGGAACCGGTAGCCCTGGAAGCGGCGTTCGTCGGTCATGGGTTTGCACGGCGGGCGAGCAACCATCAATGCGACAGCGCCGCGGCATGATCGTGCTCGCGCAGCTGGCCGGGAATCGCGCACTGCGCGAGCCCGCCCGCATCGATCCACGCGCGGGTGCGTTCCGCGGCCTTGTCGATCAGTTGCGCGCACTGCGAGTAATCGTATGACGACACGTCGAGCGGACAGAGCGGCGGCACGACATGGATTTGCGCGCGCGCCGCGTACAGCTCCAGATCGCGCACCAGTTGCCGCGCGATCACGAGCGTCAGCGCGTGCGTCGCATGCGCGATCGCGCTGCGCGGCGGCGCGCGCAACGCACAGGCGAATCCGGCCGGCAGCACGACGATCCGCTTGACGCCGAGCGCGATCGCAACGGAGATCGGCGTATTGTTCGCGACGCCGCCGTCGACGAGTTCCACGCCGCCGATGCTGACCGACGGAAACACGCCGGGAATCGCCGCGCTGGCCTGCACGGCATCCACGACCGAACCGGCGGACAGCACGACTTCGCGGCCGTTCAGCACGTCGGTCGCGACGATGTGGAGCGGCAACGCGGCCTGCTCGATCCGTCGGTACGGCAGGTTCCTTTCCAGCAGCAGGCGCAGCGCATCGCCGTCGACCAGATGCGGCCGGTTGCGCAGCAGCATCGCGATGAGGCTGCGCATCGAGAACGGCATGACGTCCTGACGGCGGATCCTGCACCACAGCGCGGCGAGCATCGCGACGCCGTCCGCGTCCGGCCGGCCGGCGAAATAGGCGGCATTGATCGCGCCCGCCGACGCGCCGACGACGCAATCGGGCCGTTCACCGCTTGCGACCAGCTCGCGAAGCATGCCGACCTCGATCGCGCCAAGACTGCCGCCGCCGGCGAACACGAAGGCGGTCGAGGGAGTGGGATCGGAAGTCACGGTGCGCCCTCCTGCGGTTGGCTGCGACAGTGCTTTCTCCATAATGGATCGTGCGGCGCCCCGGATGTCCTGATGAAAACCCTGCCGGCACGCGGCCCCGGCCGTTCGGGGGCCGACGATGCGCGCGGTGCGCCGCGTTCCCCGGAATCCCGCGATGAACCGTTTTTCGGGTGGCGTGCGGCAACATGGCGCCGGTCAGCGCCCTGCCGGCATGCGCCCGCCGAGCCCCATCGGCAGCGGCCCGGCCGTCGTATCGAGCACGGCCTTGCGCCGAATCAGCAGCTGGCGCACCGACGGGTGCGACGCGAGCAGCGCCATCGTGCAGTACCACGCGCCCGACATCCCGATCGACAGCGCGACGACCGCGAGGTCGAGCCACGCCGGCGCATGGGCCGGCACCATCAACGCGAAGATGCTGCCGTGGAACGCGACGGATTTCGGGTTCGTCATGCTGACCACATCGCCTTTCTTCACGGCGTTCCAGTCGGAGGACGCGGCCGGCGCGGAAACGGGCGACGGCTTGCGTGCGGTCAGCACCGTTTTCAGTGCCGAGCCAGATAAGGTACGTGGCGCCCGCGAGCCGCAGCGCGGTGTGCACCCGGGCGACGTGGGTCACGAGCAGGCCGAGCCCGGCAATCGCGATCGCGGCCCAGGTGCCCGATTCAGAAGCGCACGACCTGCTTCCGTTCGACGCTGAAGCCGTCGCGCAGCACGCACGTCGAATCGGCGAAGTAGCGACGGGTTTCGGACAGCAGATCGGCGTTGCCGCGCCGGCAAAACACGACGCCCGCGCCTTCGTCCGTGAGCAGCTCGTCGATCAGCGATTCGGGTTGCCCGATATCGGCGAGATGGACGTTCTGCACGCCGTGCGCGAGCGCATCGAGCGCTTCCCGCACATAGGGCGCGGCATCGGCTGCCGGATGTTCGGCGAGCCATTGCTGGAGTTCCGTGATGCCGTAGAGCCCCGCGAGCTCGCCGAGTTCGCGCAGCGGCGCGCGCTCGACCATCATCACCAGCGTCGTCGCCTCCGCACGCTGCGCGAAGAGACTGCCGACGCGTTCCGGACGCAGCAGGCGGTCCGTGCCTGCGTCGTCCGGTGCGACCGGCATCACGGCGGGCACGAGACCGTTCCCGAGAAGCGCATTCAACGCGGTGCCGTCGAATTGCGCGACCGGGCTCGTGCTGGCCCGATCGGCATCGGCACCGGCCAGCAGCAGGCCGCCGTCGTGGCCGTCGACGCCGATCGCCTTGACGCCGTGACAGCCGATCAGGCGGACCAGTTCGCGGTTGACCTCGGCCATCGCGGCACGCGTCTCGTCGACGGACTGCACGCCGGCCGCGGCCGGTTTGCCCTGGACGACGATCGGGCGAATGCCGGTGAGCGCGAGCAGCGCGACATCCTGCGAGAAGGTCTGGCGGAAACGCGGGTCACCGCTCGCGCCGCCATCGACGATGACGACGGTTTGTCCGTGCAGGGCCTGCATGAAAGGCAGCGAGCGCGCCAGCCCGGCCACGCGCCGTGACGCAAGGGTAGGACTTTCAGGGTCTGGGAACATGGAAATTGAACAGGAGGAAGGGAGGGACCGCCGCCACGCGGCGCGGCGTCAGTGCGGGCGTTGCATGAGCCCGTGAATCTCGTCCGGCGTCAGCGCGTCGCGCGACGCCTGACGGAACGCGCGTTCGCCGAAGCAGCGGGCCGCATCGGCCAGCAGTTCGAGCGAGCCGCGATCGTCCTCTTTCGGCATGACGAGCACGATGAATTCGCGCACCGGCTTGCAGTCCGGTGCATCGAATGCGAACGGGTACAGCGCGCGAACGAACAGCGCGACGGCCGGGCCGAACCCGTCGACACGCGCATGGGGAATCGCGACGCCCTGGCCGAGGCCGGTCGAGCCGAGCCGCTCGCGCTGCGCCAGTTCGGCGCCGATCGTCTCCGCGTCGAATCCGGTGGCGCGCTGAATATGTCGCGCGACCAGATCGAACAACTGGCGCGTGCTTTCGACGGGCACGTCGAGCAGGATGTTGTCGGGCGGGCATCTGTCCGCCAGACGGGGCGCGCGCGACGGGCCGTCGCGTCGAGGGGCAAGCATGGGGTGGCCGCTGTCGGCGGCCGGCTGTGTTCGCATGCGGATTTCTCCGTGTCGTGATGACAGGGAAATGCTAGACAACTCCGCGTAAAGACGGTGTCAGATACGCGTGGGCCGGATATCAAAATTGCGTATCGATGGCGGCGCGCTTCGTCAGGTACCCGACAGGATGAACGGCACGGTGGTCACCAGAAAGATCGAGATGCCGACGACCGGCGCGCCGAACGCGATCGCCGTGAAGGCGGCCGCGGCACCGCTCAGCACGAGCGTTCTCGACAGCCGGCGGTGCCGGTGGTGGGTGCGCGTCCAGTCGTCGTCGATTGCGTCGGTTCGCGTGCCGATCACGTGTTTCCAGAACGTCAAGCCAAGCATGATTGCTCCAGGGCAAGGGCGGAAGGGGCCGGGCGGTGCGGCATGCGCGTCGACAGAACGCCGCGCGAGCGTGCGGCGGATCGATCGAAACGATGGGAGGTGAGTGTGCGGGGGAATTGCAGCGCACACCGTTCGCTTGATGACGGAACGGCGGCTCGGGGAAGACGGACGCAGGCGTTCGGCCAGTCAGGCGGAGATACGACTCGGAGGGCGAGGACTTCGGATGATCATGGCGCGGTCGTTAGGTCGGATTGCGAAGCTATTCTAGTGAACGCCGCCGAGGCCGCAAGTAAAAAGATCGTAAATTCGTGAGGACGGCCACGCGATATGCGAGACGCGATGCCGTTGGCGGACGGCCACGCCGGGTTCGTCGATATCGATCGACGGGGCGGCTCGTCGGGACGATCCGCACTCGCACAGCGGTTCGCGATTGCGGATCCTCGACGAATAAAAAAGCGCGCGGCGACCGATGTCGCCGCGCGCTTCCGGAGGTGTCGCGCCGCACCGGCAGGCCGGCACGGCAAACCGCGTCGTCAGAAATCGAACCCCGGCCCGCCCGCACCCGGACCGCCCGGCGCCGCGGCCGGCACCGCATCCTTCGGCGCTTCGAACACGGTCGCGTCGGTGGTCAGCAGCAGCCCCGCGACCGATGCCGCGTTCTGCAGCGCGGTGCGCGTGACCTTGGTCGGATCGAGCACGCCGGATTCGACGAGGTCGCCGTATTCGCCGGTCTGCGCGTTGTAGCCGAAGTTGCCCGCGCCTTCCGCGACCTTCGCGACGACCACGCTCGCTTCCTCGCCCGCATTCGCGACGATCTGGCGCAGCGGTTCCTCGAGCGCGCGCAGCACGATCTTGATGCCCGCGTCCTGGTCGGCGTTCGCGCCCTTGAGTACGCGGATCGCCTGCCGCACGCGGATCAGCGCGACGCCGCCGCCCGGCACGATGCCTTCCTCGACGGCCGCGCGCGTCGCGTGCAGCGCGTCGTCGACGCGGTCCTTCTTCTCCTTCACTTCGATCTCGGTCGCGCCGCCGACCTTGATCACCGCGACGCCGCCCGCGAGCTTGGCCACGCGTTCCTGCAGCTTTTCGCGATCGTAGTCGGAGGTCGCTTCGTCGATCTGCACGCGAATCTGCTTCACGCGTGCCTCGATGTTCTTCGCGTCGCCCGCGCCGTCGATCACGGTAGTGTTTTCCTTGCCGACCTCGATGCGCTTCGCCTGGCCGAGCTCGGCGAGCGTCGCTTTCTCGAGCGTGAGGCCGGTTTCCTCGGCGACGACTTGCCCGCCGGTCAGGATCGCGATGTCCTCGAGCAGCGCCTTGCGGCGATCGCCGAAGCCCGGCGCCTTGACCGCGACCGTCTTCAGGATGCCGCGGATATTGTTCACGACCAGCGTCGCGAGCGCTTCGCCCTCGACGTCTTCCGCGATGATCAGGAGCGGCCGGCCCGACTTCGCGACTTGCTCGAGCACCGGCAGCAGGTCGCGGATGTTCGCGATCTTCTTGTCGTGCAGCAGGATGTACGGGTTCTCGATCTCGGCGATCTGCTTGTCGGGGTTGTTGATGAAATACGGCGACAGGTAGCCGCGATCGAACTGCAGCCCTTCGACGACATCGAGCTCGTCGGCGAGCGACTTGCCGTCCTCGACGGTGATCACGCCTTCCTTGCCGACGCGGTCGATCGCCTCGGCGATGCGCTGGCCGATCGATTCCTCGCCGTTCGCGGAGATCGTCGCGACCTGCGCGATTTCCTTGCTGGTGGTGGTGGGCTTGCTGATCTTCTTCAGTTCGTCGACGGCCGATGCGACGGCCTTGTCGATCCCGCGCTTCAGGTCGAGCGGATTGAGCCCGGCCGCGACGTATTTCTGGCCTTCACGCACGATCGCCTGCGCGAGCACGGTGGCCGTCGTCGTGCCGTCGCCGGCGGCGTCGCTGGTGCGCGACGCGACTTCCTTCACGAGCTGCGCGCCGATGTTCTGCAGCTTGTCCGCGAGTTCGATTTCCTTCGCGACCGACACGCCGTCCTTCGTGACGACGGGCGCGCCGAAGCTGCGTTCGAGCACGACGTTGCGGCCTTTCGGCCCGAGCGTGACCTTCACCGCGTTCGCGAGAATGTTCACGCCTTCGGTCAGTTTCGCACGTGCGACGTCGCTGAAAATGATGTCCTTCGCTGCCATGATTGCACTCCGTTATTGATTGACGACCGCGACGATGTCTTCCTCGCGCAGCACGAGGAATTCGTTGCCGCCCACCTTGACGGCCTGGCCCGCGTACTTGCCGAACAGCACGCGTTCGCCGACCTGCAGGTCGGGCACGATGCGCTGGCCGTCCGCATCCTTGCGGCCGGGGCCGACGGCGATCACTTCGCCCTGGTCGGGCTTTTCCGCGGCGCTGTCGGGGATCACGATGCCCGAGGCGGTGGTGGTTTCCTGGTCGAGTCGCTTCACGATGACCCGGTCGTGCAAGGGGCGTAGGCTCATCTGTCCGTCCTGTTCTGTTGCGTCGAAATTGGTTGGCACTCTTCATCGGAGAGTGCTGACGAGTATAGGAACGCGCGGCGGCGCGATCCAATAACGGATTCGGAAAAGCATTTGCGTGGATGCGCTTAGGGCGAGCGGCGTGCCCGGCTTCCGCGACGACGCGTGACGAAAAGGCGAGGAAAAGGGGCGTCGTTCAGATGCCGAGCCCTTTCACGCGAATCGTCTTGTCGTCGATCGCATATTCGTTAGTGGCGCGGTCGGACATCCAGTCGCCGTTGCGCATCGGCTGATATGCGGGATGCTCGGCAAGCAAGCGCCGGATCACGGCCATCGGGCGGTCGAGCCGCAGCGGCGTCGGCAGCCGGATCAACTGGTGGCCGCCGCGGGTCGAGCCGACCTGGCACTCGGCGTCCTTGAGCAGGTTCCGGAACGTCGCCCAGTCGTACAGGGAGATGCCGTCGTCGGTGCTCTGGAAGTCGAATTGCGCGATGTTGTGCAGCAGCACGAAGCTTGAATTTTCCGGCGTGGCGTCGTCGATGTGCCGCGCGGCCAGCGTTTTGGCAAGCAATCCGGATTCAAGCAGGCGCTTGGCCTCCCGCAGCTGGTGAAGGCCTTTGCCGAAATCCTTTTGTACGGTCGAGACGGCCGCTTCGAAAAACGCCTTCTCGCCAAGCAGCGCATGCTTGATCTGGATGAAGTAGTAATGTCGCTGCCGGGCGTCATGGATGATGAATTCGACATCCGCTTCATTCGGCGCTTCGTCCAGGACCATGTCCCGGGTGAAGCCCTCGTAGGTCCGAAAGTGCGGCCGATAGTCCTGTCCGTCGTCGATGCGCTGCCTGATGTAGGTCTTTTCGAAGAAAATGCCGCCGGCATGCTGCCGCAGCAGATCGCGTTCGCCGAACTCTGCCTCGAGCACTCGATAGTAGGTGCGCAGGCCTTTCGACACGGCATCGATGCGGATGCCGAGCACGTCGCCATGGCAGGTTACGAACCGGTCGGTCGCGAGCGCCAGTGCCTGGCGCCGCAGGAGGCTCGCCACCGCGTCGAGTTTGAGTCCGTGTCGTGAAAGATTCGATCGGGTCACCCTGAGCGATTGGCCTCTGACGGCGGTCACGGCGATTACCGCGACGAGCGCGATCGCGTCGCGCAGGTGCCGGATGCTGTTCAGCGTGCGCCCCTGTTCGGTCAGCCGCTGCCACGAGATCGACAGGTCACGGTCGAGGATGCGTTCGATCAGCGGGTCGAGATCCGCGGCCGTGACGGCACCCGCATCCGCGAGTATCTTGACGAATGCCAGCGTGCTCATATGGCTGTTCCGGTCGAGCGTGCGCGCGAACCAGGTGGCCCGCAGCGCGTCGTGCGCGGCGTCGTTGAATACGGAAATATCGAAACGGTCCGCGTGATAGCTGACTTTTGCGATGCCGCTCAAACATAGCGCGAGCGCTTCGTTCAGCATCAGCACGCGAAGCGCGGCGGCGACCAGCGGGTCGCGCAAGGCGTTTTCCGTGCCCGATTGTTTCAGATCGCATAGATCGGACAAGCGTTCGAGCTGACATTGAAGCGTGACGTGCCCGAAATATTGCGCCGCACTGATATTGAAAGCAGGCGGCGGCGCGGCGCCGTCGAATTCGATCCGGCACAGGGCGGTCAAGTCGGCATCGGGCTGAATGACGGGCGACAGTGCGCTTTCGAGCCGCGGCTTGATCGCGGTCAATGCGTGTTGCATCGGCAGGCGCGCGCGATCGTAGAAATTTCCGAGCGCAATAAGACTCTTGTAGTCGTCGCGGTGCATCAACTGCTGACGCAGCGGCCCGTGGATACTGTTCCCGGCGGAAAAATCGAATGGCTTTTTCAGGAGGCTGTGTATCGGCGCAAGCAATCTGGAATCTGTTCGAAAGAACATGTCTTTATCGGCCCGTTGGTCAATTCGGCGATCGATCTGCGTTATATGCGTAGCGAAATAGCAAGTGACTTATTGTGTGTTGAAGGCGGGGGGGAAGCAATCCTGATTTCGCATGCTCGATTGACGTTGTCGAAAACGGCGGGCGATATCAGATGTCGACAACCCGCCGTATGATCGCGCGTGTCACATATTCCCCCGCCCCGTTAGCATGTGACGAATCCGACTTTGGGCGCCGCGCGGGCGACGCTAAGATCGCCGCTCCGTAGATTGAGCGTTCGACAAAATGAAAAAGTCCGCCGCGCCGTTGCATGCCTTTCGTTTTCGTGTCGTCTGCGCCGCGATCGCCGGTGCGCTGTCGCTCGCGTCGTGCGGCGGCGTCGACAGCGATCCGCCGCCGCAGGCGAATGCGACGCCCGCGGCCAAGCGCCCGAACATCCTGTACATCATGGCCGACGATCTCGGCTATTCCGACATCCATGCGTTCGGCGGCGAGATCGACACGCCGAACCTCGACGCGCTCGTCGCGTCGGGTCGCATCCTGTCGAACCACCACACCGGCACCGTGTGCGCGATCACGCGCGCGATGCTGATTTCCGGCACCGATCACCATCTCGTCGGCGAAGGCACGATGGGCGTGCCGACCGACGAGCGGCGCGGGATGCCCGGCTACGAGGGCTACCTGAACGATCGCGCGCTGTCGTTCGCACAACTGCTGAAGGATGCCGGCTATCACACCTACATCGCGGGCAAGTGGCACATCGGCTCGGGGATCGTCGGCAGTGCGACGGGCAGCGGACAGACGCCTGACCAGTGGGGCTTCGAGCGCAGCTACGTGCTGCTCGGCGGCGCGGCGACGAACCATTTCGCACACGAGCCGGCCGGCTCGTCGAACTACACGGAAGACGGCAGCTACGTGCAGCCTGGCCAGCCCGGGCAGCCGGGCGGCGCGGGCGGCAATCCGGCCGTGTTCTACTCGACGAATTTCTATACGCAGAAGCTGATTTCGTACATCGATGCGAACAAGCAGGACGGCAAGCCGTTCTTCGCATACGCGGCGTACACGTCGCCGCACTGGCCGCTGCAGGTGCCGGACCCGTGGCTGCACAAATACGCGGGCGTGTACGACGCCGGCTACGACGCGATCCGCAACGCGCGGATCGCGCGGCAGAAGGCGCTCGGCCTGATTCCCGCCGACTTCAGGCCGTTCGACGGCCTGCCCGAAACGACGGCGGCGTCGCCCGCGACGGCGAACAACGGCACCGCGAACGCGAAGTACCTCAGCGCCGTGCATTCGGCCGCCGACGGCTACAGCGACTACGGCACCGGCAAGGTCGACAAGCTGTGGGCGAGCCTGAGCCCGGCCGAGCGCCGTGCGCAGGCGCGCTACATGGAGATCTATGCGGGGATGGTCGAGAACCTCGACTACAACATCGGCCTCTTGATCCAGCACCTGAAGGACATCGGCGAATACGACAACACGTTCATCATGTTCCAGTCGGACAACGGCGCGGAAGGCTGGCCGATCGACTCGGGCGCGGACCCGACGGCGACCGACACCGCGAACGGGCAGGAGCCGATCTATTCGGCGCTCGGCACCGACAACGGCAAGCAGAACGCGCAGCGGCTGCAGTACGGACTGCGCTGGGCCGAAGTGAGCGCGACGCCGTTCCGGCTCACCAAGGGCTACTCGGCCGAAGGCGGCGTGTCGACGCCGACGATCGTGCACCTGCCGGGGCAGGCGCAGCAGTTGCCGACGTTGCGCGCATTCACGCACGTGACCGACAACACGGCGACCTTCCTCGCGGTCGCGGGCGTCACGCCGCCGTCGCAGCCTGCGCCGCCGCTCGTGAACACGCTGACGGGCGTCGACCAGAACAAGGGCAAGGTCGTCTACAACAATCGCTACGTCTATCCGGTGACGGGCCAGTCGCTGCTGCCGGTGCTCACCGGCTCGGCCACGGGCGAAGTGCATACCACGCCGTTCGGCGACGAAGCGTATGGCCGCGCATACCTGCGCAGCGCCGACGGCCGCTGGAAGGCATTGTGGACCGAGCCGCCGCTCGGGCCGCTCGACGGCCACTGGCAGCTGTACGACCTCACGGCGGACCGCGGCGAGACGACCGACGTGTCCGCGCAGAACCCGTCGGTGATCGGCACGCTGGTCGACCAGTGGAAGACCTACATGAGCAACGTCGGCGGCGTCGAGCCGCTGCGTCCGCGCGGCTACTACTGAGGACGGCACGATGCGGTTCCGCTTCCCGACGCTCGGCGCGGCGCTCGCGGCCACGCTGTTTGCCGCCGCGTTTGCCGTCGCGTTTACCGCCGGCCATGCGAGCCCGTCGACGTCGCCCGCCGGCGCCTTCGACGACGCGAATCGCGGCCGCCCGCTCGCGCCGCTCGGCTCGGAGCGGCAGTGCGAGCGCTACTCGGGCCTGCCCGCGAAGTGGCGCGACGACCCGCAGGCCGGGATGGTGCACCTGAGCGGCGGCGCGTTCGTGTTCGGCAGCACGCGCGGCTATGCGGACGAGCGTCCGGTCGGCGACGGCAAGACGCGCGTCGGCGGTTTCTGGATCGACCAGACCGACGTGACGATCGCGCAGTTCGCCGCGTTCGTGCAGGCGACCGGCTACGTGACCGAGGCCGAGCAGCAGGGCGGCGCGGCGGTGTTTCATGTGCCGACGCGCGACGAGCTGAATGCGCGCGATCTGGCATGGTGGACGTGGGTGAAGGGCGCATCGTGGCGACAGCCGCGCGGCCCCGGCAGCAGTGTCGACGGGCTCGGCAACCTGCCCGTCACGCTCGTCACGCAGCGCGACGCGCTCGCGTATGCGCACTGGCTCGGCCGCGATCTGCCGACCGAAGCCGAATGGGAATACGCGGGCAAGGCCGGTCGCGACGACGCGTCGCTCGATGCGGCGCCGCGCGATGCACAAGGCAAGCCGGCCGCGAACTACTGGCAGGGCGCGTTCCCGGTGCTCGATACGGCCGAGGACGGCCATGGGGGTCTGGCGCCGGTCGGCTGCTATGCGGCGAACGGCTTCCACCTGTACGACATGATCGGCAACGCATGGGAATGGACGAAGGACGCGTACACGGGCCCGCATCAATCGCACACGAACGGCGACACGGCGGCCGTCGCACCGCCGACGCGCCGGCACGACACGCCGATGGTGATCAAGGGCGGTTCGTTCCTGTGCTCGCGCGATTACTGCGTGCGCTATCGCGCGTCGTCGCGCGAACAGCAGGAAGCCGATCTCGGTGCATCGCATATCGGGTTTCGCACGATCCTGAGGGATGCGTCATGAAGCCGGTGAAGCAGTTCGTTGCCGCATCGTTGATCGTTGCGTGCGGCCTTGCCCATCCGGGTTGGGCTGCTGCGGCCGACTCCGCGGCGCCGGCAATACGCGTCGGCGTGACGCGCGGCGTGCATGCGGAGATCCTCGACGAGGTGAAGCGCGTCGCCGCCGCGCGCGGGCTGGGTGTCGATGTCGTCGCATTCGATGACGCGTCGCGCATCGATACCGCGCTCGCGGACGGCACGATCGACGCGGCGAGCTTCGAGGATGCGCAGCGCCTGGCCGCGACGCGCACGGCGAAAGGTTATGCACTGACCGCCGTCGCGCCGACCGTCACGCTGCCGATGGCGCTCTATTCGCGCAAGCTCAGGAATCTGAACGAACTGCAGCCCGGCGCGACGGTCGCGATCCCGGCCGATCCGCGCGGGATGGCCCGCGCGCTCGTGCTGCTGCAGAACGACACGCTGGTGACGCTGCGCGACAAGGCCGGCCTGCATGCGACGCTGCGCGACGTGACGGGCAACCGGCTCGCATTGAAACTCGTCGCACTGCGCCGCGACCGGCTGCATGCGGCGCTCGACTCGGCCGCGTTCGTCGCGATCGACAGCGAGGACGCCGCGCGCGCGGGGCTGCAGCCGGCGCGCGACAGCATCAATCTCGAGGATGCGCGTTCGCCGTATGCGAACGTGCTGACCGTGCGCGACGCCGACCGTGCGAAGCCGTGGGTTGCGCAACTCGTCGCCGCGTATCACTCGGACGACGTCGCGCATTTCATCCTGACGCGCTACCAGGACTCGGTGCGACGGCCGTGGTAGACGACTACCGCCTCGCGTGCAATGCGTGCGGCCGCTGCTGCAACAGCGCGCCGACACTGTCGTTGCGCGAACTGTTCCGGCATCGGCACCGCTTCGTCGGCGCGCTGACGATCCATCGGGTGCCGAAGCGGCGCATCGGTGAACGGACGCGCGCGGGCGGACGCGAGCATGCGCTCGACGCGGACGACGTCGCGGCCTCCGATGCGCTCGCGAACGCGTTGTTCCATCGCGCGCGCGGGGCCGGCGACGAATGGATCGCGCTGACGCTGCAAGGCTACGACTATCCGTCGCTCGGCCGGTGCCCGGCGCTGGCCGACGACGGCCGTTGCAGCGTGCATGCCGACAAGCCGTCGATCTGCGCCGCGGTGCCGCTCGATCCGATGCTGCCGGACCGCTTGCAGTCTCGCGTGCTCGCCGGGCGGCGCGAGGAGACGGCGTGGCTCGGCGCGAACTGCATCGTCGGCGCGGACGACGGCACGGCTTCTGTCGATACGGCGTCGGCGATCCCGCTGGTGACGGCGGGGCAGGTCGCGGACCGCGCGGCGCTCGACACGTTTCGCGATGCGCTCGCGTTCGAGCGCGCGGTGTGGCGCGACGCGGTGTTCGCATCGTTGATCGACGGCGGACCACAGGTGCGCGAAGCGTTGTCGCGGCTTGCGCCCGGCGGCTACCTGACGATGTCGATCGTGCCGGTGCTGCTGGCCGTCGCATCGGTCTCCGCGCAGTGCCGCACGCGGTGCATCGACTTCATCGACGCACAACGCGCGTTGATCGATGCGCGCGTCGAAGCGGCGCTCGCGCGCCGGCGTCTCGACGACCGGCCGGCGACGCGCGAATTGCGCGGGTTCGCACAGTCCCTCGAACGTGCGCGGCATGCGCTCGCCGCGCTGCCGGACGCCACGGCGGATACACGCGCCGACGCGCCACGCATCGACGCATGGCTCGACGAGCGGCACGACTCCATCACGTTCACTGCGTGACGACGGCGGCACGCCATGCGTGTCTTACACTTGGCGCTCTTTCAACCGTCTCCGATGGAGCGCGCATGTACGCATCGACCTTCATTTTCCGCGCCGGGCAGTACGACGACGAGTTTCACCGGCTCGACCGCCAGATCGCCGAGATGGCGCGCGCGACGCCCGGCTATCTCGGCGAGGAGACCTGGGAGAACGCCGAGGCGGGGCTGATCCAGAACGTCTACTACTGGGAATCGGAGGCGGCGCTGCGGCAGTTGATGCAGCATCCCGCGCATCTGGAAGCGAAGGCGAAGCAGGCGCGCTGGCTGGACGGCTATCGCGTGGTGATCTCGCAGGTGCTGCGCGAGTACGGCGACGGCAAGCTCGCGCAGCCGCATGCGGGGCAGCCGGCGTAAGCCGATTGCTGAATTGGCGCGTCAGGCGCCGTGCGTGACCCGCTCGGCATTCCCGCACCGCATCAAAGCGCCTCGACCAGCAACCGGTTGCTCTTCCCGCAATATTCGTGACACGCGGCACGCGCCGCAATCGACGCGCCGTGCACGAACTTCGGCGCATCGGCCCGCCGCGACATCGACACGACGATCGACGGCGGCGACGGCTGCAGCGGCAGCTCGACGACCTCGCCGCTGGCGATCAGCGCATCGACGAACAGCACCGGAATCGCGGCGACGCCGAAGCCGTCGCGCACGAGCTGCACGATCACCGAGATCGACGGCGAGCCGGTGATGCGCGTCTCAGAAAGCGGTACGCCATGCGCGTGCGCGAGCGTGCGCACGATGTCCTCGAGCGCGCGATGCGGCGCGGTACCGCGCCCGTAGGTCAGGATCGGCTGGCGCAGCACCTGGCGTGCGAGGCCGGTGCGCGTGGTCGGCAGCAGCCCCGCGCGTGCGATCCAGCGCACCGGATAGTTCGCGAGCGCGTCGCAGACGACCGACGCCTCGTCGCTGCCCTCCACACGAATGATCAGGTCGAGCTCGCCGGCCATCAGCCGGCGTTGCAGCACGACGCTGACGTCGACGGTCAGGTCGATCTCCAGTTGCGGATAGTCGGCGGCGAGGCGGCGCAGGTAATGGGGCAGCCAGCTGTGCACGACCGTCTCGATCACGCCGAGCCGCAGCTTGCCGCGCAGCGCGCTTTCGCCGGACGCGGCGGCCTGCAACTCGTGGGTGGCCTCGACGACGGCCTTCGCATAGCCGAGCAGGTACTCGCCGTTCGGCGTGAGCCGGAATTCGCGGCTGTCGCGATCGACGAGCACGGTCTGCAATTCGTCCTCGAGCGCCTTCAGGCGCTGCGAGATCGCGGCCGGCGTCGCGTGCAGCGCGGCGGCCGTGGTCCGGAAATTGCGCAGCTTCGCGAGCGTGACGAAGGTTTCGAGAAAACGCGTGTTCATGGTGGTCGGTCGGGAAGTGGACGCGCAGCATGCCGGTGAAGAAAAGTGAACGGGACCGGGGAAAACCCCGAGAACCGTTAAGAAATTCTATACGCCGGGCGCAAAAAAACTCGTTGGCGACAACATTTTTTCTTTTCTATTCTTCGCCGTATCCGCTGACGCAACCGCGTCATCCTGACGACATACCGATCTGCCCACGACCATCATGACGCCTTCCGAATTTCGCCAGTCCGTACGCAACGGCGCGTTCCGCAGCCCGACGGCCGGCCAGTGCGGCCCGTTCGCGCAAGCGAATCTCGCGATCCTGCCGAACGCGTACGCGCACGATTTCCTGCGCTTCTGCCAGGCGAACCCGAAGGCGTGCCCGCTGCTGGGCGTCGGCGAACCGGGCGCGTTCCGGCTCGACGTGCTCGGCGAGGATCTCGACATCCGCACGGACGTGCCGAGCTACAACGTGTACCGCGACGGCCGCCTGACCGAGCGGGTCGAATCGCTCGAAGCGCTGTGGCGCGACGATTTCGTCGTGTTCGCGATCGGCTGCTCGTTCTCGTTCGAGGACATGCTGGCGCGCGAAGGGATCGGGCTGCGCCACATCGAGGAGGGTCGCAACGTGCCGATGTACCGCACGTCGATTCCGAACCGCCGCGCGGGGATCTTCGGCGGCCAGCTGGTCGTGTCGATGCGGCCGCTGCGCGGCGCCGACGCGATCCGCGCGGTGCAGATCACGAGCCGGTTCCCGGGCGTGCACGGCGCGCCGGTCCATATCGGCCATCCGCGGGAACTCGGCATCGCCGATCTCGGCGCGCCCGATTTCGGCGACGCGGTGACGGTGCGCGACGGCGAACTGCCGGTGTTCTGGGCATGCGGCGTGACGCCGCAAACCGCGCTGATGGAAGCCAGGCTGCCGCTCGCGATCGCGCATACGCCCGGCTACATGCTGATGACCGACATCACGAACGCGTCGCTCGCCGTGTTCTGATCCGACCGACGCCGGCGGCCCGCGCGGCTGCCGGTCCGGCCCCGTCGCGGCGGCACGCCGTGACCACAGACGATCCGCCGGCCCGGAGGGCGGCGAGCAGCCGCGGGCTGGCGATCGCGAGCCCGCGGCACGACCCGCACGACCCGCACGACCCGCACGGTTTCGACCGCACATTTCGACAGGAGCTTCACCATGGAAAGCAAGACCCTCGCGGCGCCCGCCGCCGACCCCGCGGGCCCCGCACGCACCGGCCTGTTCGGATGGTATGCGGACGCGCAGCCGCGCGAACGCCGCGCGTTCTGGAGCTGCAAGGTCGGCTACATGCTCGACGGGATGGATACGCAGATGCTGTCGTTCGTGATCCCGACGCTCGTCGCGACCTGGGGCATCTCGCTCGCGGACGCCGGCTTCATCGGCACGATGACGCTGCTCGCGTCGGCGCTCGGCGGCTGGATCGCGGGCATCCTGTCCGACCGGATCGGCCGCGTGCGCACGCTGCAGCTGACCGTGCTGTGGTTCGCCGTGTTCACTGCGCTGTGCGGGCTCGCGCAGAACTATCACCAGCTGCTCGCGGCGCGCGCGCTGATGGGCTTCGGCTTCGGCGGCGAATGGACGGCCGGCGCGGTGCTGATCGGCGAAGTGATCCGCGCGCGCGATCGCGGCAAGGCGGTCGGCCTCGTGCAGTCGGGCTGGGCGATCGGCTGGGGGCTGTCGGCGCTGCTGTATGCGCTGCTGTTTTCAGTGCTGCCGGCCGAACAGGCGTGGCGCGCGCTGTTCCTCGTCGGCCTTGCCCCCGCGCTGCTGGTGGTCGTGATCCGCCGCTACGTGAAGGAGCCGGACGTCTACGAGAAGGAGAAGGCCACGCAGGCGAAGGTGGCCGACGCGCCGCGCCTCACCGAAATCTTCGCGCCGAAGCTGCTGTCGACGACGCTGCGCGCGGCGCTGCTGACCACCGGCGCGCAGGGCGGCTACTACGCGATTACGACCTGGCTGCCGACGTTCCTGAAGACCGAGCGTCACCTGACCGTGATGGGCACGGGCGGCTATCTCGCGACCATCATCATCGGCTCGTGGGTCGGTTACCTGGCGAGCGCGTACCTGACCGACCGCCTCGGCCGCAAGCCGAACTTCATCCTGTTCGCGCTCGGCTCGATGGTGATCGCGTTCGCCTATACGTCGCCGGCGCTGAACCTGACGAACGCGTCGATGCTGTGGCTCGGCTTCCCGCTCGGCTTCTTCGCGTCGGGCATTTTCTCCGGGATGGGCGCGTTCCTCACCGAGCTGTTCCCGACGCGGGTGCGCGGCTCGGGGCAGGGCTTCTGCTACAACGTGGGCCGCGCGATCGGTGCACTGTTCCCGTTCCTGATCGGCGCGCTGTCCAAGCAATACGGGCTCGGCGCGAGCATCGGCATCTTCGCGGTCGCCGCGTACGGCGTGATGATCGTCGCCGCGCTGACGTTGCCCGAGACCCGCGGCCGCGAACTCGACGCCGCATAAGCGGGCGCCCGCCCGCCGCTTCACCTCTCCCTGTTCACCGAAGCCCTCACGCGGCGCGCGACGCGCGCCGTGCGGCGGCGCTCGTCCTTCGATTCAACGACGCTCCGGGTTCATCGCCATGACTGACCGACACACTTTCCCCGTTTCCTCCGACGCCGCACGCTGGCAATTCTGGATCGACCGCGGCGGCACCTTCACCGACATCGTCGCGCGCCGGCCCGACGGTTCGCTCGTCACGCACAAGCTGCTGTCGGAGAACCCCGAGCAGTATCGCGATGCGGCCGTCGCCGGCATCCGCCACCTGCTCGGCCTCGCCGACGGCGAGCCGATCACGCCCGAACGCGTCGACATGGTGAAGATGGGCACGACGGTCGCGACCAACGCGCTGCTCGAACGCAAGGGCGAACGCACCGCGCTCGCGACGACGCGCGGTTTTCGCGACGTGCTGCGCATCGCGTACCAGAACCGGCCGCGCCTGTTCGATCTCGACATCGTGCTGCCCGATGCGCTGTACGAGACCGTCGTCGAGGTCGACGAGCGGATCGGCGCGCACGGCGACGTCGTCGTGCCGCTCGACGTGCCACGCGCGGAAGCGGCGTTGCGCCGCGTGTTCGACTCGGGCGTGCAGGCGTTGGCCATCGTGCTGATCCACGGCTATCGCTACACCGCGCACGAGCGCGCGCTGGCCGACCTCGCGCGCCGGATCGGTTTCACGCAGGTGTCGGTGTCGCACGAGGTGTCGCCGCTGATGAAGATGGTGTCGCGCGGCGATACGACCGTCGTCGACGCGTACCTGTCGCCGATCCTGCGCCGCTACGTCGAGCAGGTCGCGCACGAGATGCCGGGCGTGAACCTGCAGTTCATGCAGAGCAGCGGCGGCCTGACGCGCGCCGATGCGTTCCAGGGCAAGGATGCGATCCTGTCCGGCCCGGCCGGCGGCATCGTCGGGATGGTGCGCGCCGCGCGTGCGGCCGGCTTCGAGCGCGTGATCGGCTTCGACATGGGCGGCACGTCGACCGACGTGTCGCATTACAACGGCGAGTTCGAGCGCGTGTTCGAGACGCAGGTGGCCGGCGTGCGGATGCGCGCGCCGATGATGAGCATCCACACGGTCGCGGCCGGCGGCGGCTCGGTGCTCGGCTTCGACGGCGCGCGGCTGCGTGTCGGGCCCGAATCGGCCGGCGCGAACCCGGGGCCGGCCGCATACCGGCGCGGCGGCCCGCTGACGGTCACCGACTGCAACGTGATGCTCGGCAAGATCCAGCCCGAACATTTTCCGCGCGTGTTCGGCCCGCAGGCGGACGAACCGCTCGACCGCGACGGCGTGGCCGCGAAATTCGCGGCGCTCGCCGACGAGATCCACGCGGCGACCGGGCGGCGCGACACGCCCGAGGCGCTGGCCGAAGGGTTCCTGGAAATCGCGATCGGCAGCATGGCGAACGCGATCAAGAAGATCTCGGTGCAGCGCGGCCACGACGTGTCGCGCTACGTGCTGACGACGTTCGGCGGCGCGGGCGGCCAGCACGCGTGCGGCGTGGCCGACGCGCTCGGCATGACGCAGGTGTTCGCGCATCCGCTCGCGGGCGTGCTGTCCGCATACGGGATGGGGCTCGCCGACCAGACGGCGATGCGCGAGCGTGCGGTGGAGGCCGTGCTGTCCGACGCGTCGCTGCCGGCGCTGAACGCGGCGCTCGACCGGCTGACCGACGACGCGGTCGGCGCGCTGCTCGAACAGGGCGTGCCGCCGGAGCGCATCGCGACCGAGCGGCGCGTGCACCTGCGCTACCAGGGCACCGATTCCGCGCTCGACGTGCCGGCCGGCAGCGTCGCCGCGATGCAGCAGGCGTTCGAAGCCGCGTACCGGCAGCGCTATGCGTTCCTGATGCCCGGCACGCCGCTGGTCGCCGAACTGGCATCGGTCGAGGCGATCGGCCGCTCCGATGCGCCGGTCGAGATCGCGCCGCTCGTGCCGCGCGACGCGGGCGCGGCGCCGCATGCGCACAGCGCCGTGCGTTTCTATTCCGGCGGCCGATGGCACGACGCGGCGCTGTACGTGCGCGATACGCTGCTCGCCGGCGACGCGATCGATGGCCCGGCGATCGTCGCGGAGAAGAACGGCACGACCGTCGTCGAACCCGGCTGGCGCGCGCGGATGACCGCGCAGGGCAACCTCGTGCTGACCCGCACGACGCCGCTGCCGACGCGCCGCTCGCTCGGCACCGAGGCCGATCCGGTGCGGCTCGAGATCTTCAACAACCTGTTCATGTCGATCGCCGAGCAGATGGGGCTGCGGCTGCAGAACACCGCGTATTCGGTGAACATCAAGGAGCGGCTCGACTTCTCGTGCGCGATCTTCGACGGCGACGGCAACCTGATCGCGAACGCGCCGCACATGCCCGTGCACCTGGGCTCGATGGGCGAGAGCATCCGCACGGTGATCGAACGCAACCGCGGCCGCATGCGCGACGGCGACGTGTTCATGCTGAACGACCCGTATCACGGCGGCACGCACCTGCCCGACGTGACGGTCATTACCCCGGTGTTCGCGGACGATTCGGACACGCCGCTGTTCTACGTCGGCTCGCGCGGCCACCACGCGGACATCGGCGGCACGACGCCGGGCTCGATGCCGCCCGATTCGACGCACATCGACGAGGAGGGCGTGCTGATCGACAACTGGCAGCTCGTGTCGGCGGGCGTGCTGCGCGATGCCGACACGCGCGCACTGCTCGCGTCGGGCCGCTATCCGGCCCGCAACGTCGAGCAGAACATGGCCGACCTGCGTGCGCAGGTCGCCGCGAACCAGAAGGGTGTCGACGAGCTGCGGCGGATGGTCGGGCAGTTCGGCCGCGACGTCGTGCTGGCGTTCATGGGGCACGTGCAGGACAACGCGGAAGAAGCGGTGCGGCGCGTGATCGGCGCGCTGCAGGACGGCGCGTACCGCTATCCGCTCGACAATGGCGCCGAGATTCGCGTCGCGATCCGTGTCGACCGCGCGGCGCGCCGCGCGGAGATCGACTTCACCGGCACGTCCGCGCAGCTCGACAACAACTTCAACGCGCCGAAGGCCGTCTGCATGGCCGCGGTGCTGTACGTGTTCCGCACGCTGGTCGGCGACGACATCCCGCTGAACGCCGGCTGCCTGAAGCCGCTGACGGTGATCGTGCCGGCGCGCTCGATGCTGAACCCGGCGTATCCCGCCGCCGTCGTATCGGGCAACGTCGAGACCTCGTCGGCGATCACCAACGCGCTGTACGGCGCGCTCGGCTGCGTCGCATCGAGCCAGGGGACGATGAATAACTTCACATTCGGCAACGAAAGCGTCCAGTACTACGAGACCATCGCCGGCGGCAGCGGCGCGGGCGACGGCTTCGCGGGCGTCGGTGCGGTGCAGACGCACATGACGAACTCGCGGCTGACCGATCCGGAGGTGCTCGAATGGCGCTACCCGGTGCGGCTCGACTCGCATCGGCTGCGCGCGGGTTCCGGCGGCGGCGGGCGCTGGCGCGGCGGCGACGGCGCGGTGCGGCGGATCCGCTTCCTCGAGCCGATGACCGCATCGATCCTGTCGAACAACCGGATCCACGCACCGTTCGGCGCGGCCGGCGGCGAGGCCGGCGCGCTCGGCCGCAACACGATCGAGCGGGCCGACGGCACGGTCGAGACGCTCGCGCATATCGGCCGCGCGCAGATGGCGCCGGGCGACGTGTTCGTCGTCGAAACGCCGGGCGGCGGCGGTTACGGCACGGCGGGCTGAGCGATACGGTGCGACGCACGCGGAAGCGGTGCGGCGGGGCGCCCGCCGGCCGGCTTCCTCGTGTTCCGGCCGGGCGATCGCACCGGTTCCATTCATGCCGCCGCATTGCGTGCCCGGTCCGGCGATATATGCGCGTGCACCGATCGGCGCGATATTGCAACGGATACGGGAATAAAGACGCGCATTCACGCACGAACGGCAACGAAAATCCCGGATTCCGCGCGCGCCGCAATCCGATCCGACCCCGCCACGGTACGTGCCGGCGAATCGCTGCCGGGATAGGGCGATTTCATGCAAACCCCCATCGGACGGGGCGTTCCGGCGATTTCTCAGGGCTGGTTCGACGCGTGTGCGCGTGCCTGCGCGCATCCCGCCAATCACGAAAAATCCCCCGTGCCAATCGAGTTTCGATTCCTTGACACCCCATTCCAAATGTGAGTGCCAATCTCCTTCGTCATTTGATAAGATGGGTTCCATCATTCGTTTGGAAAACCTGCGCGCGACATGCGCGAACGCCGGGTCGCATGAGTTGGAAACAAGTACGGAACGAGGGCCGCTGGCACAGTCATCACGACTGCCCTGCCGGGTACGCGCGTTGCGCGCCCGGGGATTGAGGGTGGCCGGCTCGCCTCCGTCTACACTGTGCGTTTTTTCTGGATCGGGGCGTGTCCATGGATGACGAAAACGATAGCGCCGTGCTCGAAGCGCATCTCGGTACGCGCAGCCCATGCTGGCGCCTCGGCAGCGACAGCAATGCACTCGAACTGGCCGCCGTTCGCGGCCTGACCAATGTCGCGGTGGCGCTGACCGGCGAGCAGGCGGCGCGGATCCGCGCGCTCACCGGCGTCACGTCGCACCTCGTGCTCGAACTCGCGCTGTTCGGCGATCCGGTCAGCCTTCATCTGGTCGGCAGGAAGGTCGACACCGCCAATTGGGCCGGCACGGCCTCCGCCTATTCCGATACCGCGTCCGTCGCGGGTGACCTCGCACACGGGCTCGCGTTCGCCGAGCAGGTCGTGTCCGAAGTGAATTCGCTCGTCGTGATCCTCGACCGCAACGGCATGGTGCAGCGCTTCAACCGCCTGTGCGAGGAAGTGACCGGCAAGCGCGAGGTCGACGTGATCGGCCGCAGCGCGTTCGAGCTGTTCATGAGTCCCGAGCAGGGTGCGCAGTCGCGCACCAACATCACCGGCTTTTTCGCGAGCAACCGGTCGTTCGCGGTCGAGCGCTACATCAACACGGTCAACGGCCCGCGCCTGTTCCAGTTCCGCAACAAGTTCGTGCAGAGCGGCAGCGGCGCCGACGAGCAGTTCCTGATCTGCTCGGGCATCGACGTGACCGAGGAGCGCAACGCGCAGCAGCGGCTCATCGAACTCGCGAATTCCGACGTGCTGACCGGCTTGCCGAACCGTCATGCCATCAGCGAACGCATCCGCGTCGCGCTGGCCGCGGACCGCACCGACGTGCGCGGCCAGGTCGGCATCCTGTTCCTCGATCTCGACAACTTCAAGCGCGTCAACGACCACTACGGGCACATCACCGGCGACCGCCTGCTGCAGGACGTATCCGCGGTCATCGGCGGCTGCCTGCCGTCCGGCGCGACGCTCGCGCGGCTCGGCGGCGACGAATTCCTGGTGCTGTTCGAGCACGGCACGCGGCCGCTGCTCGAGGCGACCGCGCAGATCATCCTCGAGCGGCTGCGTACGCCGATCCACCTCGGGCTGGTGGAGGTCTACACGAGCTGCTCGATCGGCATCGCGATGTATCCGCAGCACGGCGATTCGCTCGAGACGCTGATCCGCAGCGCCGACACCGCGATGTACGTGGCGAAGGAAGAGGGCAAGCACACGTACCGCGTGTTCTCGCTGGAGATGAACCAGAAGGTCGCGAAGTACATGTGGCTCGACACGAACCTGCGCAAGGCGCTCGAGGAAGAGCAGTTCGTGCTGCACTACCAGCCGCTCGTCGACATCGCGACCGGCGACGTGCACGGCGTCGAGGCGCTGATCCGCTGGCAGTCGCCGGATCGCGGGCTCGTCGCGCCGATCGAGTTCATCCGCTTCGCCGAGGAATCGGGGCTGATCGGGCCGCTCGGGCGCTGGGTGATGCGCACCGCGGCCGCGCAGGCCGCCGCGTGGAAGGCGAAGGGGCTCGACGTGCGGATCGCGGTGAACGTGTCCGCGCGGCAGTTGCAGGACATGAACATCGTCGATCAGTTCGCGTCGATCCTCGACAGCGCCGGGTTGAAGCAGAGCCTCGTCGACATCGAGCTCACCGAAAGCAGCTTCATCGAGGATGAAGAAGCGGCGCACGAGCTGATGAAGCAGTTCCGCCAGCTCGGCGCGGAGATTCACCTCGACGATTTCGGCACCGGCTATTCGTCGCTGTCGCAACTGTCGCGGCTGCCGCTCGATTCGATCAAGCTCGATCGCAGCTTCATCACGGGCATCGACCGCAACCCGCGCTCGCAGGCGCTGGTGCGCTCGGTCGTGTCGCTCGCGAAGGCGCTGAGTTTCTCGGTGGTCGCCGAGGGCGTCGAGACGCACGCGGAAGCCGAATTCCTGAAGCAGATCAACGTCGACCACGCGCAGGGCTTCTACTTCGCGCGGCCGATGCCGGCCCAGGCCTTCGAGGCCTGGCTTGCGGAAACGAGAAAGCTCAGGCTGATCGCCTGAGCCTCCCCGGATGACGGGCGCCGCCGGTTACGCGGCGGCGCTCCGCTCACGTCACACCGTGCGCAGCTTCGACACGCGCCGGTTCTGCAGCATCACCAGGCGTTCCATGTACGCGAGATCCTTCGGCTCGATCGTGAACGCCGCGTGAACCCATTCCTCGGTGATGTCCATCAGCTCGGAACGCGTGAGATGGAACACGCGTTCGCGTGCGCGCAGCATCGCGCGGATGCCGTTCAGCTTCGGCTTCATCACGTCGATGAAGGTGCGCGTCGCGAGATACGCGTCGCCCGCGTCGAACGTCTGGTCGATCAGCCCGCGATCCTCGTACCACTCGGCCGCATGCGGCTCGCCGGACGAGATCAGCGATTCCGCGAGCCCGCGGTCCGCCTTGCGCGCGACCAGCGAATAGCCGCCCATGCCCGGGAACAGGTTGAACGCGATCTCGGGGAAGCCGAGCTTCACGCCCTTCTGCGCGAGCATGTAGTGGTGCGCGAGGGCGGCCTCGAAGCCGCCGCCCAGCGCGCTGCCCTCGACCATCGCGATCGAGATCGCCCCGGTGCCGAAGCCGGTGTAGATCTCGTACACGCCGTCGATGCACGAGCGCGCGTAGGCCATCAGCTGGTCGCGGCGGCCGCTGCGGATCGCGTCGACGAAGAAGCTCAGGTCGCCGCCGACGTTGAACAGCTCGGGGACGAGCGAGCCCGTCACCCAGAAGTCGAACGGCAGGCCCGAGTCGCGTGCGACGCGCGCGAGATGGATGATGTCGGTGACGAGCTGCTGGTTGAAGCACGGCCGCGGCTCCGATCGCAGCATCATCCACATGACGTTGCGGCCTTCTTCGTAGAACGCGGTCAGCTGCGTGAGTTCGCCTGCTTCATAAAACGGACGGCACGCCGGATGGGATTGGAGTTGCATGGTATGTCCTCGAGAGATGTGGTTTTTCAAAGGCCGACGCGGCCGGCGTCGTGGATATGTGCCCCCGGATGGCGCCGGCCGCGAGGCATCGCCATTGTTGCGCGCGCACAAAAGTCGAATTGCGGTGAACAACGCACGACCGGGATGCCAGCGGGCATCGCGTCCGGCGCGAACCGAGCGAGCCATGCGAACGACGCGATCGATGTGATCGCTCGACGGGAGAGCGGCAGCGGGGCGGGCCGGGATGGGGCAGCGGAGGCGATGACGGCGGTCACTGTGACGACGCGGTGACCGTTCGCGCGACCGGCCGGCGGTCGGGCACGCGGCGCCGGGGAAGGTGAGACGTGCCGGCCGCTTACGCGTTGAAAGCGACGCGGCGCCCGCGGCGGCGTCTCATGGAATGTGCGGACTGGTGCGGCGGCCGGGCGTCGGCTAGCGTTAGAGGATGACGCCGCCGCGCCCGGCGCTCCGGGAGGGGACCATGACCGCATTCCAGAAGATGTGGCAGTTGCTGGTCGGAAAGCCGCTGGACCCGCTCGATCCGCGCACGCGCCATGCGATCGCCGTGACGCCGTTGCTGGCCTGGGTCGGGCTCGGTGCCGACGGGCTGTCGTCGTCGTGCTATGGCCCGGAGGAGGCGTTCCTCGCGCTCGCGCACCACACGCCGCTTGCGCTGTTCCTCGCATGCGCCACCGCGGCGACCGTGTTCATCATCGCGCTGGGCTACAACCAGGTGATCGAGCTGTTTCCGACCGGCGGCGGCGGCTATCGCGTCGCGACCTCGCTGCTCGGGTCGAAGCCGGGCCTCGTGTCGGGCGCGGCGCTGCTGGTCGACTACGTGCTGACCGTCGCGACGTCGCTCGCGAGCGGCGTCGACGCGTTCTTCAGCCTGCTGCCGGTCAGTGCGCAGGCGTTCAAGCTCACGACCGAGATCGTGCTGATCCTGCTGATGACGGGGCTCAACTTCCGCGGGATGCGCGAATCGATCATGGTGCTGCTGCCGATCTTCATCGGCTTCGTCGTGCTGCATTTCGGGCTGATCGTGTACGGCGTCGCGGTGCACGGCAGCAACCTGGCGGCGATCGTACCCGACGCGGTGCACGAGGCGCACGGCATGTCGCAATCGCTCGGCGTGTTCGTGATGCTCGCGTTGCTGATGCGCGCGTTCTCGCTCGGCGGCGGCACCTATACGGGCCTCGAGGCCGTGTCGAACAACGTGAACATGCTCGCCGATCCGCGCGTGCCGAACGGCAAGGTGACGATGTGGTACATGTCGACGTCGCTCGCGTTCACGGCCGGCGGCATCATCCTGCTGTACATGCTGTGGCACGCACGGCCCGTCGAAGGGCAGACGCTCAATGCGGTCGTGTTCGGCGGCGTGATCGACCATCTCGGACTCGGCTCCGCGTTCGCGCGCCACGCGCTGCTCGCGGCCGTGCTCGCGTTCGAGGCCGGGCTGCTGATGGTCGGCGCGCAAACGGGCTTTCTCGACGGGCCGGCCGTGCTGTCGAACATGGCGTCGGATTCGTGGGTGCCCCGCCATTTCCGCGACCTGTCGACACGCCTCGTGCGGCAGAACGGCATCATCGTCGTCGGCCTGTCGAGCCTCCTGATCCTGCTGTGGACGCACGGGAGCGTCGACGTGCTCGTCGTGCTGTACAGCATCAACGTGTTCCTCACGTTCAGCATGTCGCTGCTCGGGCTGTGCACGTACTGGTGGCACCATCGCAGCGAGCGCGGCTGGTTCAAGCACTTCTTCCTGTCGGCGCTCGGGCTCAGCGTGACGGCGACCGTGCTCGTCATCACGCTGATCGAGAAGTTCACGGCCGGCGGCTGGCTCACGGTGCTCGTGACGAGCGCGGTGATCGCGCTGTGCGTCATGATCAACCGCCACTACGCGTACACGCGCATGCAGCTTGCGAAGGAAGACGCGCTGTTCTCGGGGCCGCCGCCGGACGTCGACGCGGCTGCCGCGCCGGGCCGGCCCGATCCGTCGCAGCCGACGGCCGTGCTGCTGGTCGGCAAGCATCGCGGCGCGAGCATGCACGCGCTGCTGTGGGTCAACCGGCTGTTTCCCGGGCATTTCCGCAACGTGATCTTTCTCGCGGTGGGCGAAGTCGATGCGAAGGCGTACGACGGGCACGAGCATCTCGAGCGCCTGCGTCACACGATCACCGAGTCGCTCGACTACTATGTCGCGCACTGCCGCCGCAACGGCATCGCGGCCGACTACCGGATCGCGTTCGGCACGAACCCGGTCGTCGAATTCATGAACCTCGCGTCGTCGACGCTCGATGCCTATCCGAACGCCGTGTGCTTCGCGAGCAAGCTGATCTTCCGGCGCGTGAATTTCCTGACCGCGTGGCTGCACAACCAGACGCCGGTCGAGCTGCAGGCGCGGCTGCACGTCGAGGGGCGGCAGATGGTACTGCTGCCGATGAACGTCGGGTAGCGGTGCGATGCCGGCGCAGCGGACGATGTGAAAACGATTCTGTCGCGCGCCGGCTTCACGTTGGCGTTCAGTTGTCGGAAATTCCCGGACCGGATTTGCTAAGATGCGCGCGGCCGCGACCTCGCCGCCATCCATCGAACAACAAATCCTTTCCGAGAGACGCCATGACGAACGCAGTCCGTTCCGCCTTCCGCACCACGACCACCCTGTCGATCGCCGCCGCACTCGTCGTACTCACCGGCCTTGCCGCGCCGTCGTTCGCGCAGACCGTCTCGCCGGGCGTCTGGCACGACGAAACCGCCTACACGCTGAACGGCAAGCCGCTGCCGCAAGGCGCTGACCCGATGCCGGACCAGTGCCTGACCGACGCGGACGCGAAGAACCTGCGCAAGACGATGGAATCGCGCCTGCAGCGCGACAACGTCAACTGCACGATCACGAACTGGAACTATGCGGGCACGACGCTGAAGGTCGCGCTGGCCTGCGCGAACGAACAGGGCCGCGGCAACGCGACCGTGACGGGCGACGTGACGCCCACGCGCTACGACCTGAAGGGGCAATTGCGCGGCCAGCATGCTCAGGCCGGCGCGTACACGCTCGCGTGGACGTGGCGCGGCAAGCGTGTCGGCGATTGCCGCTGACGCAACGATGCTCGACGCACGACAGGTCCTGCAACGGGCGCCCTTCGGCGCCCGTGGGCGTCGGGCGGGTTTGCGCACTGCGCGGGGCCGCTGCTGGACATGATGCGTGCGGCTCACGAACGGGGCCGCCACGTGATGTGGGATGGGTAGGCGCGCGACGCGCGCCGGTTGCCCGGGAACCGGACCTCCGCTGCAAGGCCGGCGGCCCGACGTCGCAAGACGCCGTACCGTCGGCCGATCTTGTTGCGCGGTGCGCGCTTTCCGCTTACGAATGGTGGTGCGTATGCGAGCGTGTCGAGCGCCGCGACGAGCGGTGCAGCAGCCGCTCGCGCGTGCTGTCGCGGCTGCGCCGTTCCGCGAAGAACAGCACCGCGAACACGAGGACCGCGAGCAGCAGGACGGTCGCGACGATAGCGTTTTCCATGTCGCCTCCGGCAGGTTGGGGCCGGTGCCGGTCGTTCCGACCCCGAGTCGCGAACGCGCACGTCGCGGCGGGAACGGGTGCACGAACGAGGGCCGGGCCACGGTTACGTCAGCATCGGCATCGCTTCGATCGGCGCGATCCCGCGCAGCGCGCCGATCGCGGTGCCGACCCGCTTCGGATGCCACCGCTCGCGATGCAGCGCGGTCGGTAGCGCACCGATCAGGATCACGCCCAGCAGTGCGAACGCGATCACGAAATGGCCGATTTCGAAATCGTTGTCGATCGGCATGAGGTCCCCTCCCCCATGTGGGCGGGTCGAATTCACCGGATCGCCGTGCGCTTCGGCGACGTCGCACGCATGCGTTACCTGTCTGAATTGTATGTCATGACTTGATATAAAACGCGTTTGCGCGGCGAGCGGGTCGCGCAAGTGCGGCAGCCTGCCTGCGCGGCACAGGCGGCGCCTCCTTGCCCGCTCGGTGCGGGGCGGCGCGGGCCGCTCCGCCGCGGCTTGACGCTCGCGGGCACGTCACCCACACTGGGCTGAACGACGGGGCGCGGCGCGTGCAAATGCGTGCCCGTTGCGTCCCGACATGAACACGAACGCGCGGAGAGCTTCGACGTGGTGCGTTTTCCGTTTCGATCGACGACCAGGCTGCCGGGTCGCGCCGCCGCGCTCGCGGTTGCCGTCACCGCGGCCGCGCTGGCATGCGTGCGTCCCGCGTTCGCCGACCCGAACGACGAAGCACCCGTCACGCTCGTCAGCGATGTCCATGTATTCGTGATCCAGCGCGACGGCTCGCTTGACGAGGACGACGATTCGACACTGCGCGCGAACGATGCGAACGGGATCGATGCGATCGCGCAGCGCTATGTGTGGTTCGACAAGAACCTGGAGAAGGTCGACCTGGTCGCGGCCGAGACGATCGATCGCGACGGCGTCGCGCATCCGGTCGGCCCCGACGGTATCCGCGACGTCCAGGAGCCGCGTTCGGCCGGCGCGCCGACCTTCCAGGACGGGCTGCTGCGCACCGTCGTGTTTCCCGGCGTCGAGGCCGGGTCGAACACGCGCATCGCATTCCGCAAGTCGCGCACGAAGCCGGTCAACGCCGGCTACTTCGGCTACTCCGTCGAACCGTCGCGCGAGCCGGTGGAGCACCAGCGGCTGATCTTCGACGTGCCGGCCGACCTGCCGCTGCATGCGGACGCGCGCGGCTACGTCGCGCTGCCGCCGGTGACCGCGAACGGCCGCACGCGCTACACGTTCGAATACCGGCACGGCCCGTACGACCGGATCGAGAGCGGCTCGGTCGGCTATCCGACCTACGGCGACCGGCTCGTGGTGTCCACGCTGCCCGACTATGCGGCGTTCGCCGCGCGCTACCGCAACGCGGCCGTCGACCCGAGCGCGAACGATCCGGCCGTTCTGCAACTCGCGCGCGCGCTCACTGCCGGCGCCGCCGATCCGCACGACAAGGCGCGCATCCTGTACGACTGGGTGCAGGCGAACGTGCGTTACGTCGCGCTCTTTCTCGGCGAGACGGCCGCTGCGCCGCATCGCGTGACGGACATCCTGCGCAACCGCTACGGCGACTGCAAGGACCACGTCGCGCTGTTCGGTGCGTTGCTCGCGGCGGTCGGCATCCGCAGCGAACCGGTGCTGATCGGTCTCGGCTCCGTGTACACGCTGCCGTCGGTGCCCGGTTACGGCGGCGGCGCGATCAATCACGCGATCACGTGGCTGCCCGATCTCGGCCTCTACGCGGACACCACGACGGCCGGCATCGCATTCGGCTACCTGCCGCCGGTCGTGATGGACCGGCCGGCGCTGCTCGTCGACACCGGCGTGCTGTCGCGCACGCCGGCCACGCAGCCGCGGGCTCGCACCGCGCGCGTGGAGATCGATGCCGCGCAACCGGGCGCCGCGCGGTTTCACGCGCGCATCGAGGACGAAGGCTGGACCGCGGAACTCGAACGCATGCTGTTTCGTCGCGCGGCGCCCGACCGCATCCGGCAGCTCGCGAACGAACGCCTCCGGCAGAGCGGGCTGCGCGGCCGCGCCCAGATCGCGACGAGCGATCGCCGCGCGACGGACGGGCCGTTCGACGTGACGTATGCCGGCACGCTCGATCACTTCGTGTGGCCGGACGGCACGACCGCCGTGCCCGCGCTGTCGAGCCTCACGGGCGGCATCGCGACGCAGGTCGAGGGCTGGCTGGCCGAGCCGGTGCGCACGCAGCCCTGGGCGTGCCTCGGCGGCACGTTCGACGAGACCGGCCAGATCGCGCTGCCGGCCGACGTCGCGGTGACCGACCTGCCGACCGATACGGCCGTGCACGACCGCTTCGTCGACTTCACGTCGCATTACGTCTTCGATGCGGCCGCGCACGTCGTGCAGGTCACGCGGCGAATGACGGCGGCGTTCGGCCGGCAGGTCTGTACGGCCGATGAATTCGCGGCGCTGCGCACGTCGCTCGAACGCATCGAACGCGACACGCAGGCGCAGATCGTCGTGCGGGCACGGCAACGTTGAACGTCGAGCGCGGCGGACGCGGCGCCCGGCGCGATCGCAAGCGCGGCCGAAGCCGGCCGACGCGCAGGAGAGGAACATGACGGAACGGGAATACGAGATCGCCGACCTGTCGAAGGAATTGCTCGGCCGGATCGTGCAGGGCGCGGTGATGAGCGGCGCGCCGGTGGATGCGCAACAGTGCGCGGCGCTGGCCGTGGAGTGTGCGACGGCGCTGATGGACGAGCTCGACGCGCGCAGCGGCTGAGCGGAATCGTCACGCGACGACGGATCGTGCGATGCCGGGGTGAGTCGGCAGGCGTTCGCCTCGCCCTGCGTTGTGTTGCGCGCGAAGCGTTACACGTCAAGCATCGGCGTGCGTATCGCCTTCCGCTCGCACCGCCCCCGGCGGCCGTCCGACCACGCGCTTGAACGCGCGGCTGAACGCCGCGAGCGACCCGTAGCCGAGCCGGTACGCAACCGCTTCGATCGTCTCGCCCTCGCGTGCGATCCACTGCGCGGCGAGCCGCATCCGCAGCTCGGTCAGGTAACGCACCGGCGTCATCCCGGTGGCCGCGAGAAAGCGCTCGGCGAATACCGAGCGCGATACGCCCGCTTCGGCGGCCAGTTCCGCGACGCTCCAGTTGCGCCCCGGATCGCGATGCAGCGCGACGATCGCGCGGCCGAGCTTCGGTTCGCGCAGCGCCTGCACCCAGCCCGTCGCGTCGCCGCATCCGCACTCGACCCAGCCGCGCACGATGAACGCGGCGACCACGTCCGCGAGCCGCGCGAGGATGCCCGCGAAGCCCGCGCGCTCGGCGCACGATTCGCGCTCCATCGCGTCGAGCATCGGGCGGATTTCAGGGTAGCGCGCGAGCAGCGTGCCGACGTGCATGAACTCCGGCATCGTCCCGACGAGCGGCTGCATCCCGCCGAGATCGAGCTCCATGCACGCGCTGAAGATCAGCGCATCGCCGGCGGCCGGCTCCATCGCGGCGCACGACGTCGCGCCCACCGACGCGACCGTGTCGCAGATCTTCGCGACCTCGAACCCGCCGATCTCCCGACACGTTGCGTCCGGATCGGACACCAGCGCATGCGTGCGGCCGTGCGGCAGCAGGATCGCGTCGCCGGCCTCGAGCCGCACCGTCGTGCCGTCCGCGTCGCGCAGCAGCACGGGCCCGCGTCCGACGAAATGGAACTGCGCGCGGCCCGGTGCATGGCCGAAGCTCAGCCCGAACGGCCGCGGCACCTGGATCCGGCGGTACTGCACGCCGCTCAGGCGCATGCCCAGCAGCAGCTCGCTGACGAGGTCGTGTACGTCGGGCACGGGGGGAAGCAGGGGCTCGGACATGGCGAGATTCGGACGATCGATCAACAAGAACGGATTGTATGTCATAGACCGTCCTGTCGCGGGTCCTTACGATACGCCGTCATCAGTACTTTCCCTAGACCACTCGGAACGACGCATGAATCCCGGAATCTCCTCTGCCGCCACCACGGCGGCCCCCCGTGAACCGGCCTGGGGCGCGGTATTCGCGATGACGCTCGGCGTGTTCGGCCTCGTCACCGCCGAATTCCTGCCCGCGAGCCTGCTCACGCCGATGGCCGACAGCCTCGGCGTGACCGAGGGCGTGGCCGGCCAGGCCGTCACGGCCACCGCGACGGTCGCGCTCGTCACGAGCCTGTTGATCTCGGCGCTGACGCGCACGATCGACCGGCGGCGCGTGCTGCTCGCGTTCTCGGTGCTGCTCGTCGCGTCCAATCTCGCGGTCGCGTTCGCGCCCAACCTGACGACGCTGCTGATCGGCCGCGTCGTGCTCGGCGTCGCGCTCGGCGGCTTCTGGACGATGGCGACCGCCACCGCGATGCGGCTCGTGCCGACCGCGATGGTGCCGCGCGCGCTGTCGATCATCTTCAGCGGCGTGGCGGTCGCGACGATCGCGTCCGCGCCGATGGGCAGCTATTTCGGGCACCTGATCGGCTGGCGCAACGTGTTCCTGATCGCGGCAGCGCTCGGCGGCGTGTCGTTCCTGTCGCAGGTCATGACGCTGCCGTCGATGCCGCCGAGCGGCACGACGCGGCTGCGCACGCTCGTCGACGTGCTGCGCCGGCCGACCGTCGGCCTCGGGATGTTCGCGACGATCCTCGTGTTCACCGGGCATTTCGCGTTCTTCACGTATCTGCGGCCGTTCCTCGAACAGGTTGCCGGCGTCGGCGTGAACGGGCTGTCGGCGATCCTGCTCGGCTACGGGATCGCGAACTTCGTCGGCACGTCGCTCGCGGGCCGCGTGCTCGAGCACCGGCTGCGGCCGATGCTGATCGGGATGCCCGCGCTGATGGTCGTGCTCGGCGTCGCGCTCGTCGCGCTCGGCCGCGCGCCGATGATCGACGCGGTGCTCGTCGCGTTGTGGGGGATGGCGTTCGGCGGCGTGCCGGTCGCCTGGTCGACGTGGGTCACGCGCACCGTGCCCGATGAAGCCGAGAGCGCGGGCGGGCTGATCGTCGCGGCGATCCAGCTCGCGATCGCGACGGGCGCGGCGGCAGGCGGCGTCGTGTTCGACGCGAACGGCGCGGGCGGCGTGTTCCTGGGGGCGGCCGTGGTGCTGGCCGTCGCGGTCGCGACGATCGTGACCGGCGTGCCGAAGCGGGTGGGCGTGGTGCCGGCGCTGGCGGAGTGATGCGGGGAAGGTCGATCGACACGATGCGGATCGACGAACCGGAAACCTGCGCGCTGCGGCTCGCGACCGTCATCGACGGCGCGCCCGGCAGCGGGCAGGCGCTGCATGCGCACGGGCCCGTGCGCTTCCTGCACGAAGCGCAGCTGCCGATGCCGAAGCAGGGCCGGCAGCGAATTGCCGGGCGCGCCGCTTCAGCCGCGCGTGGCCGGATCTTCCGACAGCGCGCGCAACTGGCCGCGCAACACATCGACTTCTCCCGCCGCGAACGGCCGTTCGATCTCGGCATGCGTTTGCTGCCAGAGCGGGAACGCTTCGGCGAGCAGCTGATGGCCGGCCGGCGTGAGTTCGAGCAGCCGGCTGCGCTTGTCGTCCGGATCCGGCGTGATCGTGAGCAGCCCGCGCCGCTCGAGCGGCTTGAGCGCGGCGGTCAGCGTGGTGCGGTCCATCGCGAGCAGCGACGCGACCGATTTCATCGCGGCCGGCTGCGGCCGGTTCAGCGACATCAATAGCGAGAACTGGCCGTTGGTGAGATCCAGCGGACGCAGCACATCGTCGAAGATGCGCGCGAGATTACGCGCCGCGCGCTGCATGTGCAGGCACAGGCAACAATCGCGCACCATCAGCGTCGTTTCGAAAGGAAGCTTTTCTTTGCGTGCCATGTTGCAATTGTGTTGATATCAACCTATCGTGTCAAGGGCGAGGCGCGGCAACCCGCCGTGCCCGCCATCGGACGGAGGAAGCATGAGTGCTCAACAGCAGTTGTATCTCGCGGTGTTCCTCGGCAGCAAGGATAGCCCGGGCATGAAGGCGTGGCTGGCGCTACCGGAGGACGAGCGGCGCACGCGGGAGCGGGAAGGGATCGCCGCGTGGCATGCGTGGGTCGAGCGGCATCGCGACGCGATCGTCGAGCTCGGCGGGCCGCTCGGCAAGACCAAGACCATCGGCAAGGGCGGCGTGACGGATACCGCCAATGCGATGAGCGGCTTCACCGTCGTGCGCGCCGCATCGCACGACGCGGCCGCCGCGCTGTTCGAAGGGCATCCGCATTTCACGCTGTTCCCGGGCGACGCGATCGACGTGATGCCGGTGCTCGCGGTGCCCGGCATGTGATCGGCGACAGGCGCTGCGCGCGGTCGTCGCGGCCGTTGGGCCGTCGCCTGCGCGCGGAGATTTTTCCCGACATTATCGATGGAGACATTGCGATGAAGCTTTACGGATTCGCCGGCACGCGCTCGCAACGCGCGCTCTGGGGGCTCAAGGAACTGGACGCGGATTTCGAGTTCGTGTCGGTCAACCTGCTCGAGGGCGAGCACAAGCGGCCCGAATTCCTGCACCTGAATCCGGCCGGCAAGGTGCCCGTGCTGGTGGACGGCGACCTCGTGATTCCCGAGTCGGCCGCGATCGTGCTGTATCTCGCGGACAAGTACCCGGAGAAGGCGCTGCTGCCCGCCGATCCGGCGCTGCGCGCGCAGGCCTATCGATGGGTCATGTTCGCGGTGACGGAGCTTGAACAGCCGCTGTGGCGGATTACGCGCCATTCGTTCATCTATCCGCCGGAAAAGCGCTCGCCGGCCGATATCGAGCTGGCCCGTGAGGATTTCGCGACGATGGCCGCGATCCTCGACAAGCATCTCGAAGGTCGCGAATTCATCGTCGGCGACACGTTGACGGTGGCGGATTGCGTGACGGTCTACCTGATCGACTGGGCGAGCGAATGCCACCTGATCGAACCGTTCCCGCAATTGCGCGCGTATCTCGAGCGGCTTTATGCGCGGCCGAAGGCGCCGCAACGGATCGCGGACGCGCGCAAGGCGGCGTGACGCGGTGGTCGGTCGTGCCGACGGGCGCGATCGACCACGACCGCGCGGTCTCGCGGGCCTGCGGTCACGCCCCGTCGCCAGGCCCGCCCAGCGCGCGACACAGCATGGACAAGTCGCGAACGGTCAGATGCGGGGACGGGGCACGATGCGCAGCGTGCTCCGCTTCCGTCCCTTCGCGGCGCACGACCCACGCCGCCTGCAGCCCCGCATTCAACGCGCCGACGATATCGAGGTGAAAGTCGTCGCCGACGTGCAGCAGTTCCGCCGCAGGCACGCCGAGCGTCGCGGCGGCCGCGTGGAAGATTTCCGGCTCGGGTTTTGCGAAACCGAACGCCCGCGCGCTGAGCGTTTCGCGGAAGAACTCGCCGCCGCCGGTCAGCCGAAGGTCCGCATTGCCGTTCGTCACGGCGATCAGCGGAAACCGCGCACTCAACCACGCGAGCGCCGGCAATGCATCGTCGAAGAACTCGACCTGGTTCCGCGCGGAATAAAACACGTCGTATGCGCGGTCGGTCAGTGTGATGTCCTCGTTCGCGCGTTCGAGCGCAAGCCGGATCGATCCGATGCGCAACGCGCGATAGTCGCTGACGAGATCCGGCCGCGCATGTTCGTATTCGTCGCGCAGTTGAGCGAGGGTCTGCGACGCAGGCAGCACGCTCGCGGTATTGGGCGCGTGCGCGATCAGCCACGCATGCAGCGACGCCTCGGCCCGTTCGACGGAAGGTCCGAACGGCCACAGTGTGTCGTCGAGATCGAACGAGATGGCGGAAACTTTGGAGAGACGCATGGCGAGGGAAGATATCACGCCGTTGCCGTTCACCACGGCCACGGGATCGAGCGTCCCGCACCGTTCTCGACTGCCTGCCGATACAGGAAGCGCGCAACGGTCAGGTCCTGCAGCGCGAGCCCCGTCATGTCGAACACGGTGATCTCGCCGGGCGAGCGATCGACCGACACGCTCCCGGCGAGCACGTCGCCGATTTCGGTACGCGGCAGATCGGGCGCCCATTGGCATTCGCCGATGCTGCGCGCCTGCTCGTGATCGTCCACGAAAATTCGCGCGCGCTCGAGCACGCCTTCCGGAAGCTCGCGCTTGCCTGCCGTGTCCGCGCCGACGTCGATCAGCAGGTCGTCGTCCGGCGGAATCCCCGAGCGGTGGCCGTCGACGTCGACCTCGATCCAGACTTCGAAGCGCTCGCCGTGCGCGCGCCCGAATTAGCGCGATTTCAGGGTGAAGCCGATGCGTCGCCGCAAGCCGTGCTGACGCGCCGCAACATCGCGGCCGACACCCGACCGACACCCGGCCGACACCCGATAGCCGGCAGTCCGATGCAATCCGGCGCCGCGCGAAACCCACGCGCCGTTGCGTTCTGTCCCCCAACTTCTGCCCGGTTCGCCCGCCACAGGGCAAAATACGGGTTTTCCGCACCCGAGAGGGCGCGTCCGAATCACGCGCCGGGCGGCGGCAGTGCGCAATCGCACGCCGCCGCCGGGCGCCCAGGCAAGCTGCTCGCCGTGTCGCGAGCCCACAGGAGTCCAGACCCCATGCCCGAATCCAACCTGTCCTTCTTCGGCCGGCTGTCGCTGGCCGTCGGCACGTTCTTTTCCGTGATCGGCAACCGCGAGTTCGCGGCCGGCGTGCTGCGCGTGCGCGACGGCGCCCCGGTAACGGCGCCGGTCGCACCCGCTCCGGCCCCGGTTGCGCCGGCCCCCGCCGCGGCCCCGGCGCCCGCGCCCGTGAAGGCGCCGGCCCCCGAGCTGCGCGAAGCGAGCCCGCAAGCCGCGCTGCAACTGCTCGGCCTGCTGCAGCGCGATGCGCGCTTCATCGATTTCGTCGAGGAAGACATCGCCGGCTACGCGGATGCCGACATCGGCGCCGCCGCGCGCCTCGTGCACGACGGCTGCCGCGCGGCGCTGCGCGAGCACTTCACGATCGTGCCGGTGCGCGATGAAGCCGAGGGCAGCCGCGTGACGCTGCCGGCCGGCTTCGACGCGACGGCCGTGCGCGTGACGGGCAACGTGGTCGGCGCCGCGCCGTTCACGGGCACGGTCAGCCATCGCGGCTGGCGCGTGGCCGACGTGCGCCTGCCGAAACTGACGGGCAGCCACGACGCCTCGGTGGTCGCACCGGCGGAGGTGGAACTGTGAGCGATCCGCGCTATTCGATCGGTATCGACCTCGGTACGACCCACTGCGCGCTGTCGTACGTCGACAGCGCCGCGAGCGACGGCGAAAAGATCACGCAGCAGGTGCTGCCGATCGCGCAGCTGACCGCGCCCGGCGCGCTGGAGTCGCGCGACCTGCTGCCGTCGTTCCTCTATCTTCCGCATGAAAGCGAGCTGACGCAGGGCGACCTGACGCTGCCGTGGACGGCCTCGCGCGGCTTCGCGGTCGGCGAAATGGCGCGCACCCGCGGCGCGGGCACGCCGATCCGCCTCGTGTCGAGCGCGAAGAGCTGGCTGTGCCACCCGGGTGTCGATCGCCGCGCGGCGATCCTGCCGAGCGATGCGCCGCCCGAGGTGGCGCGCGTGTCGCCGCTGGAAAGCTCGATCCGCTACCTGACGCACCTGCGCGAAGCGTGGGATCACGCGCATCCCGATGCGCCGTTCGCCGACCAGGACGTGACGGTCACGATCCCCGCGTCGTTCGACCCGGCCGCGCGCGAACTGACGGCGGAAGCCGCGCGTGCCGCCGGCTACTCGCGCATGACGCTGCTCGAGGAGCCGCAGGCGGCGCTCTACAGCTGGATCCAGAAGAGCGAAGGCGGCTGGCGCAAGCAGGTGCGGGTCGGCGACCTGATCCTGTGCGTGGACGTCGGCGGCGGCACGACCGACCTGTCGCTGATCGCGGTGGTCGAGCGCGACGGCAATCTCGAACTGCATCGCGTGGCGGTCGGCGAGCACATCCTGCTCGGCGGCGACAACATGGACCTCGCGCTCGCGCACGTGGTCGCGCGCAAGCTCGCGCAGCAGGGCACGCAGGCCGACCCGTGGCAACTGCGCGCGCTGACCTACGCGTGCCGCGCGGCGAAGGAAACGCTGCTGTCCGACCCGACGACCGACGCGGTGCCGCTCGTCGTGCCGAGCCGCGGCTCGAAGCTGATCGGCGGCTCGATCCGCACCGAACTGACGCGTGCGGAACTCACGCAGACGATCCTCGAAGGTTTCTTCCCCCAAGTCGACGCGGCGGCGCGTCCGGTGAGCCGCGCGCGCGTCGGCCTGACGCAGCTCGGCCTGCCGTATGCGCAGGACGCGGGCATCACGCGCCACCTCGCGGCGTTCCTCGGCCGCCAGGTTGCGGCGCTCGACGTGCTCGACGGCGTGCAGCGCACGCTGCCGCAGGGCGCGACGTTCCTGCATCCGACCGCCGTGCTGTTCAACGGCGGCGTGTTCAAGTCGACGCTGCTCACGCAGCGCGTGCTCGATACGCTCAACAGCTGGCTCGCCGCTGAAGGCGCGCCGGCCGCGCGCCTGCTCGAAGGCGCGGACCTCGATCTCGCGGTCGCGCGCGGCGCGGCGTACTACGGCTTCGTGAAGCGCGGCCGCGGCGTGCGCATTCGCGGCGGCACGGCGCGTGCGTACTACGTCGCGATCGAGTCGGCGATGCCCGCGGTGCCGGGGCTGGAGCCGCCGGTGCAGGCGCTGTGCGTCGCGCCGTTCGGGATGGAGGAAGGCTCGGATGCGGCGCTGCCGCCGCAGGAGTTCGGCCTCGTCGTCGGCGAGCCGGTGCAGTTCCGCTTCTTCGGATCGTCGGTGCGCCGCCAGGATCAGGTCGGCACGCTGCTCGACTACTGGTCGCCGGAAGAGCTGCAGGAGCTCGAGGAAATCCAGGCCACGCTGCCCGCCGAAGGGCGCACGGTCGGCGAGGTCGTGCCGGTGAAACTGCATGCGCGCGTGACCGAAGCCGGCACGCTCGAACTCGAGGCAATCCCGAGCGGCACGAACGAGCGCTGGAAGGTCGAGTTCGACGTGCGCGGCGCCGCCTGAGCGCGATGAAGCGCTATACGGTCGGCATCGACCTCGGCACGAGCAACACGGTCGTCGCATACGTCGAGGCCGGCTCCGACGCGATCCGCGTGTTCGACGTCGAGCAGCTGGTCGGCCCCGGCGCGGTGGCCGCGCAGCCGCTGCTGCCGTCGGTGCGCTATCACCCGGCGGCGGGCGAACTGCCGCCGGACGCGCTGCGGCTGCCGTGGGCGCCTGATTCGAAGGCCGGCGCGGCCGCAGCCGCTGCGCCGCCGGCCGTGATCGGCCGTTATGCGCGCACGCTCGGTGCGCAGGTGCCGGGGCGGCTCGTCACCAGCGCGAAGAGCTGGCTGTCGCACGCATCGGTCGACCGGCTCGCGGCGATCCTGCCGTGGGGCGCGGCCGACGGCGTCGACAAGGTGTCGCCGGTCGACGCGAGCGCGAGCTATCTCGCGCACGTGCGGGCCGCGTGGGATGCACGCTTTCCCGACGCGCCGCTCGCGAAGCAGGACGTCATCCTGACGGTGCCGGCATCGTTCGACGACGGCGCGCGCGCGTTGACGGTCGAGGCCGCCAGGCGCGCGAAACTGCCGGCGCTGCGCTTGCTGGAAGAACCGCAGGCCGCGTTCTACGACTGGTTGTACGGCCAGCGCGCGACCTTGCGCGACACGTTTGCCGTGGCGCGGCGCGTGCTGATCTGCGACGTCGGCGGCGGCACGACCGATCTCACGCTCGTCGACGTCGTGCCGGGCGACGATGGCGAACCGGCCTTCACGCGCGTCGGCGTCGGCAATCACCTGATGCTCGGCGGCGACAACATGGACCTCGCGCTCGCGCGCCTGGTCGAGACGCGGCTGACCGAGCCCGGCACGCGGCTGTCGGCCGCGAGCCTGTCGCAGCTCGTCGAACGCTGCCGCGCGGCGAAGGAGCGGCTGCTCGGCGACGACGCGCCGGCGTCCGTCACCGTGACGCTGCTCGGTGCGGGCAGCAAGCTCGTCGGCGGCGCGCGCTCGGCCGAGCTGACGCGGCAGGAAGTCGAGCAGATCGTCGTCGACGGTTTCTTTCCGCAGGTCGAGGCCGGCGAACTGCCGCGCCGTGCGCGGGCCGCGATCGTCGAATTCGGCTTGCCGTATGCGAGCGACCCGGCCGTCACGCGCCACGTCGCGGCGTTCCTGAATCGTCATGCGGAAGGCCCGCTGCCCGACACGCTGCTGCTCAACGGCGGCGTGTTCCGCGCGGGCGCGCTCGCCGGTCGTCTCGCGCAGACGCTCGGCGCGTGGCGCGGCGCGCCGCTGGACGTCCTGCACAACGCGCATCCGGACGTCGCGGTCGCGCGCGGCGCGGTGGCCTACGGGCTTGCGCGGGCGGGGCATGCGCCGCGCATCGGCGGCGGCTCCGCGCGCAGCTATTTCCTCGTGCTGGACGATGGTGACGGCGACGCGGCCCCGCGCGGCGTCTGCCTGCTGCCGCGCGGTTCGGAAGAAGGCCGCGAGATCCGGCTCGAAGCGCGCACGTTCGCGCTGCAGCTCGGGCAGCCGGTGCGCTTCCACCTCGTGTCGACGGTGGCCGAGACCGCGTACCGGCCCGGCGATCTCGTCGAACTGGACGGCGGCGATTTCGTGCGGCTGCCGCCGATCGCGACGGTCGTCGCCGGCCAGGCCGGCGGCGACGCGCGCGAAACGCCGGTGAAACTCACCGCGTCGCTGACCGAGGTCGGCACGCTCGAAATGCACTGCATCGCGACCGACGATGCATCGCGCCGCTGGCGGCTCGAATTCCAGTTGCGCGGCGACGCGCCCGTGCAGGGCGACGATGCGGCGCCCGCGCGCCATCCGCGTCTCGATCACGCGCTCGAGCTGATCGACCGCTCGTTCGGCAGCAAGGCCGCGGACGTCATGCCGAAGGACACACGACGGTTGCGCGCGCAACTTGAACAGGTGCTCGGCCCGCGCGACGAGTGGGACGTCGCGCTCGCGCGCGAACTGTTCGACGCGTTGCTCGCGCGGGCACGCCGTCGCCGGCGCTCTGCCGATCACGAACGCGCATGGCTGAACCTCGCCGGCTACTGCTTGCGCCCGGGCTTCGGCCATCCGCTCGATGTGTGGCGCATCGAGCAGGTGTGGCCGCTGTTCGACGACGGAATTCAGTATGTGAACGACGCGCAGGTGTGGTCCGAGTGGTGGACGCTGTGGCGGCGCGTGGCCGGCGGCCTCGACGACGACGCGCAGACGCAGGTGCGCGACGCGATCGCGTTTCTCGAGCCGTCCGACGACAAGCGCCGCAAGCTGCCGTTCGACCCGGCCAAGGTCGGCCCGGCCGACATGACGCGCTTGTCCGCGTCGCTCGAACGATTGCCGGTCGAGCGCAAGGTGGAGCTGGCCGAGCGTTTGATCGTGCAATTGCAGAAGCCGGCCGAGCGCACGCTGTGTGCGTGGGCGCTCGGACGAATCGGTGCGCGGCGGCCGTTCTACGGCAGCGCGCACAGTGTCGTGCCGGCCGCGATCGCGAACCGCTGGCTCGACGCGCTGTTCGCGCTGGACTGGAAGCAGGTCGAACCGGCGGCATTCGCGGTCGCGCAAATCGCGCGGATGACGGGCGACCGCGAACGCGATTTGCCGGATGAAACACGTGAGGCGGTGATCAGGCGTCTCGCTTCCGCGAATGTGTCGGCTGTGTGGATCGACATGGTGCGCGAGGCGATTGCGTTCGACGAAGCCGATACGGCACGCGTATTCGGCGAAACGCTGCCGGCCGGGTTGAAGCTGCTGGCGGGGTGAGCGGTGCGATGCGCTCCGGGTTCGTTCGGATGCCGGAGTATTCCGCAGCATTGCCGATGCGAGCCGACGATTGCCGATTCCACATCCTCCGGACAAAAAAGCGGCTGCCGTTGCATCGGCAGCCGTTTGCGTTTGCGGGCTTGCCGGTCAGATCTGCGGCGTCGCCTTGCGTGACGATGCGGCCGATTCCACGGCGATCGCCTCCGGCACGGTTGCGCGCCGCGCGAGATGAATCCCCGCGAGCATGCAGCGCACCGAGCCGCCGGCCAGTTCGATCGTCGGCACGTCGAGCGGCAGCAGCCGCGCGGAGCGTTCGATCGTCGCGCGCTGGTCGCCGGTGAGGCTGTCGAACGCGCGCCGCGACAGCGCGAGCACGCGCCCGTCCCGGCCCGACAATTCCAGCGTATTGCCCGCGAAATTCGCGATCTGCGCGTGATCGAGCGCGATCACCGTGCGCCCCGTTTCGGTCAGGCGTTGCGCGATCTCGTCACGACGCCTGCGGTCGGCGATCAGGTCGAGGCCGACCATCGCGAACTCGGTGGCGACGCTCATCATCACGTTCGTGTGATAGATCGGGTTTCCGTTCGCGTCGGCCGTGTCGAAGCAGATCGGCTCGAAGTTGAAGTTCGTGCAGAAGCGCTCGAGCGCGACCGGGTCGGCGCGGCGCGAACGCGCGGTGTACGCGATCCGCGCGACGTGGTCGAGCACCATCGCGCCGGTGCCTTCCAGGAATACATCGTCGTATTCGAGCCCCGAGTAGTCGATCACGTCCTGCACGCGGTACTCGGCCTTCAGCATTTCGATGACGTCCGCGCGCCGCTCGCGGCGGCGGTTCGCGCTATGCATCGGAAACAGCGCGATGTGCCCGCCCGGATGCGTCGAGAACCAGTTGTTCGGGAACACGGAGTCGGGCGTGTCGCGCTCGCCGTGGTCGTCGAACACGTGCACGCGCACGCCGGCGTCGGCGAGCGTTTGCGCGGCGGCCGTGACTTCGTCGCGCGCGGCGGCCGACACCGACAGCGTGTCGTTCGCGCCGTCGGCGGCCGTGCGCTGGAAGGCGTTGTCGGCCGCGGTCTGCGGGTTCGGCAGGAAGCGGTGCGGCCGGATCATCACGACGGCGGCCGGCGCCTGGATCGATACGAGATTCATGAACGGTAGAGGCGAGAGACGGGGAGGCGGGCGGCGCGCACGCCGCCCGGGATGACGATCAGCGTGCGAACGCGGCGACGGCGTCGGTCACGAACGCCGCGTGACCCTGCGCGATCGCTGCCGGATCGTCGATCAGCGCGAACAGGTTCTTCGGATCGACGGCCGGCGGAATCAGCGCGATCTCGACGCCCGCGTTGTGCTGCTGCGCGAGCGCGTACAGGTAGCGCAGCGCCGAGTAGTCCTCGAGCGCGAAGCCGACCGAGTCGAACACCGTGACTTCGTCCGCGCGTTCGCGGCCGGTCGTCTCGCCCTGCAGCACGCGCCACAGTTCGGTCACCGGGAAGTCGGCCGGCATCTGCTGGATCTCGCCCTCGATGCGCGACTGCGGCTCGAATTCGACGAACACGCGGCCCGCCTGCAGCACGCCCGCTTCGAGCTCGGTCTTGCCCGGGCAGTCGCCGCCGACCGCGTTCAGGTGCATGCCGGGCTCGATCATGTCGGCCGTGACGATCGTCGCGTACGCCTTGTCGGCGGTGACGGTCGTCACGATGTCGGCGCCGCGCACGGCGTCGGCGGTCGACGCGGCGCGCACGACGCGCAATTCAGGGTAAGCGGCGAGGTTCTTCACGAGCTTGTCGGTGGCTTGTCGGTCGACGTCGAACACGCGGATCTCCTCGATGCCGAGCAGCGTGTGGAACGCGATCGCCTGGAATTCGCTCTGCGCGCCGTTGCCGATCAGCGCCATCGTGCGCGAGTCGGGTCGGGCGAGCGCCTGCGCGGCCAGCACCGACGTGGCGGCGGTGCGCAGCGCGGTGGTCAGCGTGAGTTCGGCGAGCAGCAGCGGGTAGCCGGTGTCGACTTCGGCGAGCGCGCCGAACGCCATCACGGTGTGCATCCCGCGCGCGGCGTTGACGGGGTGGCCGTTCACGTACTTGAACGCGAACAGCGACGCGTTGGCGACGGGCATCAGCTCGATCACGCCGTCGCGCGAGTGGCAGGCGACGCGCGGCGACTTGTCGAAGTCGGCCCAGTGCAGGTAATCGGCGCGCAGCGTGTCGACGAGTTCACGCAGGAACGGCGTGACGCCGGTCTTGGCGATCAGTCGGGCGGTGGCGGGAACGTCGAGGAAGCGGGTCATCGGTCTGTCTCCAAATTTTTGCCGGTACGGGTGTCCAGGCGTTCTGGTCGACCGGGGCGGGCGCGTCGGCCCGGGCCCCGGCTCCATCAAAAGCAGCGTCGCGGCGTGTGCGGCCGGTCGATGGAGTCATTATTTCCGTGAGTCGAGCCAACAAAAAGACGGCAAAAGTGGCAGATTTATCGATAGACTTTACAAATTGCTGGCCGGATACGGCAATGTGCGCAATTCATGCTGGTCGAAATGCACGCCGTCGGGCACGCTGGCGGCCGGCTCACGTTCAACAGGAAGGTCCGTTCATGATTACGCTCGACGACGTCGACCGGCAGCTCATCGCGCTGCTGCGCGACAATGCGCGGATGCCCGTCGTCGCCCTCGCGAAGGCATTGCGCGTCGCGCGCGCGACCGTGCAGAACCGGCTGACGCGGCTGGAGAAAAACGGCGTGATCGTCGGCTATACGGTGCGGCTCAAGCCGGCGGCGGAACGCCACCGGATCCGCGCGCTGATGTCGATCGCGGTGCAGGGCAATCGCGGCGCGGAAGTGGTGAAGGTGCTGCGCGGGCATCCGAACGTCGCGTCGATTCACAGTACCAACGGGCGCTGGGATCTGGTCGCCGAGCTGCACGCCGATTCGCTCGAGCATTTCGATCGCGTGCTCGGCGCGATCCGGTTGATCGACGGGATCGCGAATACGGAAACGAGCATTTTGTTGTCGACGCACAAGGCGTAGCGAAAGGCACGAGGCGCGCTGCAACTCAGGGTAGATTGCGCTCTCCGGACAACGCACACCACGAGGGCGCCGCACCATGTTGACCTGTTCCATTCAGGAAGTCGGCTACGGCTTCGAACAACTGGATTCGCAAGGCGCGACGGACTACCCGTCGTTCATGCGGGCATTCGATACCTTTCCGTGGGTCGCGCAGCATGCCGAATGGAACGAATTGCAGGACGGCCCGCTACCCGCGCTCGTGCTATGGCATGCCGGCGACCAGCGCGAATTGTGGATCAGTGCGTTGAGCGACGCGCATTCGGACGGCTTCCAGTTGAATGCCGTTTCCATGCGCATGAAGAAGGGGCTGTTCGGCATCGGCAGCGGAAAGCTGGCGCAAGACGTCGAGACGATCGATGTCAGGAAACGCGCCGACGTCGACACGTTGTGCCGGTTGTTCTGCGACCGCCAGTATGACGAGCTGGACCGGCTGGTGGCGCGACATGCGGCGCGCAATGCCGATGGCGACCGCGATCGCGACAGCGACGACTGAGCATCTGCCGGTCGGAGGCGTTCGATTCGCCGTATGCGGGATTGTCCGGTTGCCTAAGCTTCGCCCGCGTGCTTCGTCACTGCCCGCGGAAACGTCAGCACCACCGCAAACCCGCCCGCATCGGGAAACGCGAACCCGACGCGCCCGCCGTGCGCCTTCATCACTTCCTGCACGATCGCAAGCCCGAGCCCCGACCCCGTGCGGCGTTCGCTGCCGTCCGGCGCAATCCGCACGAACGGCTGCAAGGCCGCATCCCAATGCTCGCGCGGAATTCCGCGTCCGTTGTCGGTGACGGTCAGCGTCACCGTTCGATCTGCGTTGCCGGCGGTCGCGACCGACACGACGATATCGTCCGCATGCCCATGCAGCAGCGCGTTGTGCAACACGTTCGACAACGCCTCCTGCAGACTGATCGCATCGCCGTCGATCCACGCATGCGGTGAATCGCTCGCGAACGCGACGGCCACGTCGCGTTCGTCCGCGAGCGGAATCGTGCGGCCGAGCACGTCCTTCGCGAGCGCGACGAGTTCGACGGGTTGCAGCGGTACGGCCTCGGTGCGATGGATCACCATCGCATGATTGAGCAACTGTCCCGTGAGGCGCCCGACGTCCGAGCAGGTCGCGCGCAACGCGTCGAGCCGCGCCGCATGACGCGCGGGATCGACCTCGCCGTCGAGCAATTCGATCTGCGCGTCGAGCCGCGCGAGCGGCGTGCGCATCTGGTGCGCCGCGTCGGCGATGAAGCGCTGCATCGCGTTGATCCGCTCGGCCAGCCGGCGCATCAATCCATTGATCGAGCCGATGATCGCGTCGATCTCGCTCGGCGTATCGACGGCCACCGGCCGCAGGTCGGCCGGGTCGCGCGCGGCGATGATCGTGCCGATCTGCGCGAGCGGCCGCAGCCCGCGCCGGATCGCGAGGCCGCTCGCGCCGATCGCGAGCACGCTCATCAGCAGGATCAGCGTCCACACCTTGATGCTCATGTCGTTCGTCAGCTGCTGCCGCGCATTGGTTGTCTGCGCAACGGTGACGAGCGCCCAGCCCGGCGTGCTTTCCTCGGGCATGTAGCGCGCGATGGTCGCGGTGCGGATCCGGTGCCCCTGGTAGACGGCGTTCGCGAACGCCGGGCCTTGTTTCGCGGCGGCGAGCGTCGCGGGGCTCGCGAGATCGTTGTAGCCGGCCACGACGACACCGCGCGAATCGACGACCTTGTAGTAGACGAGGTCGTAGCGCGACAGCGTCGACAGCGCGGCGACCGGCGGGTTCAGCGCGAGCACGCCGCCCTGCACGTACAGGTTCTCCGCGACCTGGATCGACGCGCCGGCGAGCAACTGGTCGTACGCGCGTTCGGCCGCGACGCCCGCGTAATAGCGTGCGATCGCGGCAAGCGCGAGCGCGCCGGTCGCGACGACGAGCGCGATGAACAGCAGCGTGCGCCCGAACAGCGTCTTCGGGAACCAGTCAGTGCGCGGCAATCTGATACCCCATCCCGCGTGCGGTGCGGATCTCGACCGAACTGCCCTGCAGCTTCCTGCGCACGCGCGTCACGTATTGCTCGACCGCGTTCGCGGTCGGCTCGTTGCCGAAGCTGAACAGCTGGTTCAGCAGCTCGTCCTTCGAGAAGATCCGCTGCGGCCGGCTCGCGAGAATCTCGAGCAGCGCGAACTCCTGGCGCGACAGCGACAGCGGCTGGCCATCGAGTTCGGCAAGCCGGCTGCTGCGGTCGATCACGAGGCCGCCGAGCGTCAGCACGTCGTTCGCATGGCCGCTGTTGCGGCGCAGCAGCGCCTGCACGCGCGCATCGAGCTCGCGGTAGTCGAACGGCTTCACGAGATAGTCGTCGGCGCCGAGCCCGAGTCCGCTTACACGGTCGTCGATCGCCGAGCGCGCGGTGACGAGTAGCACCGGCGTCGTGCTGCCGGACGCGCGCAGGTTGCGCAGCACCGCGAAGCCGTCGAGGCCGGGCAGGTTCGCATCGAGCACGACGAGGTCGAAGCGCTCGACGCGCAGCAGGCTGTTCGCGGTCGAGCCGTCGGTTTCGAGATCGACGGCATGGCCGAGCCGCGCGAGGCGGCTGTGGATCGCCGCGCCGATTTCGGCATCGTCCTCCACGACGAGAATGCGCATGGTGCCGTTTTCAGGGTGAGGGGTTAGGGGTTTTCCCGAGGGCGGGATGTCAGCATTTTCTCAGACTCGCTCGATAACCTGTGTTCAGCCGGAGCAAGCGACGACGGCATTAATACCAGAGGAGACGGCAACATGCAGCATGTCACGGGCACGACGACGGCGCGGCCGAATGCGCGGTTGAACGCACGGCGCAGCCTGGCGCCGGCTGCCGCGTTGTCGCTTGTCGTCCGCCGCATGGAGGCGTGCGCATGACGACGTCGCCGCGCCGCCGCGCGTTGCTCGCCGCCGGCCTCGGCATGCTGGGCGTGCTCGGGGTGTCTTCGCTGGTGCGCGCGAAGCCGCGCACCGTGCGGATCTCGAAAGGCTATGGCGTGCTGTACCTGCCGCTGCTCGTGATGGAGAAGCAGCGCCTGTTCGAGCGGCACGCGGCGCGGCGCGGCCTGCGCGACGTCACGGTCGAATGGGTGCTGCTCGACGGCGGCAATTCCGTCAACGACGCGATGATGGCCGGCACGCTCGATTTCGCGGGTGCCGGCGCGCCGGGCTTCATCGAGCTGTGGGCGCGGGCGCGCGGGATTCCGAACGTCGAGGTGATCGGCATCAGCGGATTGTCCACGACGTCGCTGTCGCTCAATGCGAACCGGCCGGGCCTCGCGTCGCTGCGCGACTTCACGCCGTCCGACCGGATCGCGGTGCCGGGCATCCGCACGTCGCTGTCGGCGGTCGTGCTGCAGATGGTCGCGAGCCGGCAGCTCGGCGCGAAGCATTTCGCGCAACTCGACTCGATCACCGTGAACCTGCCGCATCCGCAGGCGATGCAGGCGCTGATCCGCCGCGAGCACGGCGTCACCGCCCACTTCACGTCGCCGCCGTTCTCGACGCTCGAGTTGCGGCAGCCGGGCATTCATCGCGTCGTGAATTCGGTCGACGTGCTCGGCCCGCTGACGCTCGACGTCGTGTTCGCGCCGAAGCGGCTCGTCGACGCGGAGCCCGCGCTGGCCGCGGCGTTTCTCGGCGCGCTCGACGAAGCGAACCGCCTGATCGCGCAGGACCCGCGCGCGGCGGCCGCGCTGTATGCGGCCTCGTCGGGTGTCGGCGTGTCGCACGACGACGTGATGCAGATGCTCGCCGCGCCCGACACGCGTTTCTCGGTGCTGCCGAACCAGCTGATGGACTACGTCGAATTCCTGTATCTCGCCGGCACGATCAAGGCGAAGCCGCGCGCATGGCACGAGATGTTCGCGCCGATGCTCGACGATTACCGGACCGGTTGACCGCCGCCGTCCGTCGCCGGACCCCGATTTCATCGAATACCACCGCGCCCGCGCGTGCGTCGCGCGCGGCGCCGATTCAACCGACAAGCAACCGATTCACGGAGGAGCCCGCAGTGAATGCCACCGAAACCCTGGACCCCGCGTCCGCCGAAGAACAGCGCATCATGTCGAAGATGGCGCGGCGCCTGCTGCCCATCCTCGTCGTGATGTTCCTGATCGCGTTCATCGACCGGCAGAACGTCGGCTTCGCGAAACTGCAGATGGTGCACAGCCTCGGGATGACCGAGGCCGCGTTCGGTCTCGCGTCGTCGCTGTTCTTCATCGGCTACCTGCTGTTCGAGGTGCCGAGCACGCTCGCGCTGCATCGCTACGGCGCCCGCGTGTGGCTCGCGCGGATCATGCTGACGTGGGGCCTCATCACCGTGCTGATGGGCTTCACGACGTCGATGCCCGCGTTCTGTTCGCTGCGCTTCCTGCTCGGGATCGCGGAGGCCGGCTTCTATCCGGGCGTGATCTATTACCTGACGCTGTGGTTTCCGCAGAGCTATCGCGCGAAGGTGCTCGGCATCTTCACGCTCGGCAGCGCGCTCGCGAACATGCTCGGCTCGCTGGTCGGCGGCGTGCTGCTGAGCCTGAACGGCGTGTGGGGGCTCGCGGGCTGGCAATGGGTGTTCGTGGCGACGGGCATCCCGGCCGTGATCGTCGCGATCGTCGTGTTCCGCGTGCTGCCGGCATCGTTCCGCGATGCGCCGTTCCTCGACGAACGCGAGAAGCAGATCGTCGCGGCCGCGCTCGAACGCGAGAAGCCGGTGCAGGCCGAGCATGCGCAGCCGTGGAAGGCGCTGCTGGATCCGCGCGTGATGCTGTTCGCGGCGACCTACATGCTGATGTCGACGTCGCTGTACGGTGTCACGTACTGGCTGCCGACGCTCGTGAAATCGTTCGGCGTGTCGAGCAGCACGAACGGCTTCCTGAGCATGCTGCCGTGGGCGCTCGCGGTGGTGCTGCTGGTGTGGCTGCCGTCGAAGCTGCGCCGCGCGAAGAGCATCCTGCGCACGATCTCGATCGTCGCGGCGCTCGGCGCGCTCGGCTTCCTGCTGAGCCTCGTGCTGCCGTCGACGCCGCTGCGCTTCGTCGCGCTCGTGCTCGGCGGCGCGTGCATCCCGTTGCTGTATCCGTGCTTCTGGTCGATGCCGCCGCGCTACTTCACCGGCGCGCGTGCGGCGGCGAGCGTCGCGGCGATCAACTCGATCGGCAACCTCGGTGGTTTCTTCAGCCAGAACCTGATGCCGTTCGCGGGCAAGGTGACGGGCTCGGCGTTCGGGCCGATGATCGTGCCGATCGTGTGTCTCGCGCTGCTCGGGATCGGCGCGCTGGTCGCGTGGACGCGCTCGGAGCGGGGGATGGTGGCGGCGCGGGCGTGATGGACGGTGGTCGTCCAGGGGCTGCGGTACCGCGCAGACCCTGCTCCCGATCGCGCCGATGGGCTACCGCGCACGCGTTCCGGATGCATGGAGCGCGACATGAAAGCGACGGCGATGTCCGTGCTTCGCGTCGATCGGAAGTTGCTTGAGGCAGCGGAAACCGTGTTGGGGGAAAACGATACGGTGCCTGCGTTCGTTGAATCGACGCTGCGCGCTGCCGTTGCACGCCGGCGGATGCGGCGCGAGTGTGTCGCGTGCGGTCCGGCGTCGGCCGATGAGGCGCGGCGCACCGGTGAATACGTCGATGCAGCAGAAGTCCAGACCCAACCTGGGGCGATGCTGAAAGCCGCGTGTGCAGCGATGGCAACGGATTAGACGCGTGCGGCGATCGACGAGCACGGTCGAACCAGTCACGATCCTCGCCGTTCGGCATCAGCGGGAAGACGACTACCACTGACTCACGCGGCGGTGTTCCGCGGCGGCTGCTTCAGCCTTGACTCTCGGTCCGCGACGTCCCCCGTGCGTCGTGCGCGATCGCCACATGCGCAGCCGACACCGGAATATCCACCTCCACCGTCGTCCCTTCGCCGAGCGTCGTGTCGATCCGCAGCGTGCCGCCGACGAGATACGCGCGCTCGCGCAGGCCGACCAGCCCGAACGATCCCGACTTGCGCGGCGCACCGGGATCGAAGCCCGCACCGTCGTCGCGTATCGTCAGCGCGATCGTCTCGTCCCGGTAAACGAGCGCCACGGTCGCGCTCGACGCGGCCGCGTGCCGTGCGACGTTCGCGAGCGCTTCCTGTGCGATGCGGAACACGGCCGTCGCATACGGTTCGTCGAGCAGCAACTCGCCCGGCTCGACGCGCAGCGCGCACGCCATGCCGTGACGGTGCTGGAAATCCTCCACGAGCCATTGCATCGCGGCCGCGAACCCGAGGTCGTCGAGCATCAGCGGACGCAGGTCGGACGCGATGCGCCGCGTGGCCGTCACCGCGCCGCGCGCGAGCGCATGCATCGCCGCGATCTTGCGCGCCAGCGGCGCGTCGTCCTGCGGCACGTGGTCGAGCAGCCATTCGAGATCGTTCTTCAGCGTCGCGAGCGTCTGTGCGAGTTCGTCGTGCAGTTCGCGTGCGATGCGGCGCTGTTCGGCCTCGCGTGCGGTCGCGCTGATCGCCGCGATCTCGCGCAGATCCTCGCGCGACGCCTGCAGCGCCCGCTCCGCGCGCACGCGCTCCTCGACTTCGCGCCGCAGGTCGCGGTTCGACGCGCTCAACTGGGCGGTGCGGGCCGCGACGCGCTGCTCGAGCCGTTCGTTCGCCTCGTTGAGCTGCGCGCTCTTCTGCACGACGAGCAGGTGCTGATAGCGCGCGCCGGCGAGCGCGCGCACCGTCTGCGCATGCAGCCGGCCGTTCTCGAACAGCAGCGCGAACAGCACGACGCCCGACGCGACGAGGCCGTAGGTCCGTCCGGCGTAGAAGCCGAGGTCGAAGCGCCCGTGATTCAGCATCGCCGACAGCGCGATGTCGAACAGCCACGCGACGAGCACGATCATCACCCACAGGTCGAGCACGGAATGACGGCGCCGCTGCTGCCACATCAGCACGAGCGCGGCCAGGTTCAGCGCCCAGACGATCGCGATCGCGATCGCCATCGTCGACGCCATCCGGTTGCCCTGCATGATGCGCGGCAGCAGGTCGTGGCCGGCGGTCGCGAGCAGGGCGAGCGCGACGGTCGCGCCCGCGGCCGACACGATGCAGAGCAGGATCGGGATCGCCGCGCGGCGTTGCTCGAGCGACGGCGGCCGCGCGCGCGCCGCCGCGCGCAGCAGCACGTACGCGGCGACCGCCAGCGGAAAGCCGCCGTGCCAGAACAGATAAAGCCACGCGGTAGTCTGTTCGCCCGCGCCGAGCAGGCCCGTCGGCGAGAACAGCCCCGGAAAGGTCAGCATGTGCGTGCCGGCCATGAAGCCCGTGAACAGGTAGCCGCCCGCGAGCGCGAGCAGCGATTTCTCGCGCAGGATCGCGTACTGGCCGAGCAGCAGGCCGGCCGTCACCATGTCGTTGACGACGATCGCCGACTGGTACACGGGAATGAAGCCCCACACGCGGGCAAGCGGGATGCCCGCGAACGGCGCCAGGGCGACGAAGATCACGGCCGACACGATCACCGTCGCGATCGCGAGCCGCCGCTCGCGCCGGTCGGGCGACAGCGACGACATGAACAGACGCGACGGATCCGGCGCGTCGCCGTCGTCGGTGGCAGCGGAGCGGAAGCGGAACGCGGACATCATGCGTCGTCCACGCCGAGGTCGAGATCGTGGCGCATCGCGTAGCGCACCAGCGCGGCTTCGTGCGGCAGTTCCATCTTCTCGAGGATGCGCGTCTTGTAGGTGCTGACCGTCTTCGCGCTCAGCGTGAGTTCCGCCGCGATCCGCGTGACCGTCTGGCCCGCGATGATGCGGCGCATCACGTCGAGTTCGCGCGCGGACAAGCGCTCGTGCGGCAGCATGTCGGCCGGCGCGCGCAGCGTGCGCGCGAGGCTTTCGGCCGCCGACGGGCTCACGTACACGCCGCCCGCCGCGACCTTGGTGACGGCCTGGACGAGCTCGGCGGTCGCGCTGTCCTTCGTCAGGTAGCCGGTTGCGCCGGCCTTGAACGTGCGCGCCGCGTACTGCGTCTCCGCATGCATCGTCAGCACCAGCATGCGCAGCGACGGCGCATGCGTCCTGACCAGCCGGATCAGCTCGATACCGGTCGGCGCGGGCATCGACAGGTCGAGCAGCAGCACGTCGGCGGTGCAACGCTCGGCCAGCTCGAGCGTCGCCGTGCCGTCGCTCGCCTCGCCGACGATTTCGAAACCGCCGGCCCGTTCCAGGATGTGACGCAGTCCGTCCCGCATGACTGCGTGATCGTCAGCCAGAATTACCCTGATCATCTAGCGGTCCTCTTCGGGATGACGCCGCGGGCTGTGCTGCCGGTTGTCGCCGCGGCCGTTCTTCTGATCAATATATTCCGCCGAAGCCGAAAATGGTGCACCTTCGGGAAATTTTTGAGACACCAGGGTGTCGAATGTGTCTTGCAACGAAATAATCGACGCGAAATGGTACAGGCGATAGGGCAAGGCGGGGTGGGTATTCCCGAGGAATCGTCGCCGTCGGGCGGCCGGCGTGCCTCGCGGACCACCCTGATTCAGAGATAAACTGGTGCCCGATTGCACTGTCCCGACCCGAGGAGCCGCCACGATGATCGATCTCGCCGACATCCTGCCGTCCGCGTTGCCCGACGCCGTCGCGTGGGCCGACGCGCAGGCGGCCCACGGGCTCGCGCAGGGCGTGCCGCTGACGCCCGGGCAGGCCGACGACGCGCGTATCGTGGGCGTCGCGCAGCCGGAGCGGATCCGCGTCGTGGTCGCCGACCGGCTGCCGTTCCCCGACACGCCGGCGCTGGGCGCGATCGCGCGCGACACCGGCCTGCTGTCGCCGGGGACGATCGGCCTCACGCTCGGCCATGCGGTGTTCGTGCTGCGCGGCCACGACACGCGACGCCTGCTCACGCACGAATTTCGCCATGTGCATCAGTACGAGGAAGCCGGGTCGATCGGCGCGTTTCTCGCGCGCTATCTGCACGAGGTCGCGACCGTCGGCTACCACGACGCGCCGCTCGAGGCCGACGCGCGGCAGCACGAGTTCGACTGACGCCGCCAGCCGGCGCGACTGCGCGCACGCTCCGATGAACCTTCCCCACACGCTCGCCGGCCCGGTGCAGGCACGCCGCGCCGCCACGCCGCGCGGCCCGCGATGAGCGACACGATCCACGCATGGCTCGGTGCGATCGGCGCGCACCCGGTGCTCGTGCTGGCGGTCGTGTTCGCCACCGCCTGTGCCGAGGCGATCGCGCTGATCGGCACGGTCGTGCCGGCCGGCGCCGTGATGTTCGCGGCCGGCACGCTGATCGGCGCGGGCGCGCTGGACGGCTGGACGACGATCGGCGTCGCGGCCGCCGGCGCGATCGTCGGCGACGGGATCAGCTACGAGCTCGGACGCCACTACCGCGGCACGATTCGAAACGGGTGGGTCCGGCTGGGTTATGCGGATGCCTATGCGCGCGGCGAGCAGTTCGTGCTGCGCCACGGGATGAAGAGCATCGTGCTCGCGCGCTTCCTGGCGCCGGTGCGCGCAGTCGTGCCGGTCGTGGTCGGCTGCGCGACGTTGCCGCGCCGGTCGTTCTATCCGGTCAACGTCGTGTCGGCGCTGATCTGGGCGCCCGTGCACGTCGCGCCGGGCATCCTGTTCGGCGCGTCGGCGGTGCTGGCCGCCGCGATCAGCGTGCGGGTTGCCGCGATCCTGCTGATGATCGCGGCGCTGGTCGCGCTCGTGTGGATCGGCGTACGCGTCGCGCTGCGTCGCGGCTGGCCGTTGCTGTGCCGCGCGGCCGGCGCGGCCGTGCATGCATGCGCGCGCCGCTGGCCGCGCGTCGGCGGCTGGCTGCACGACGCGATCGAGCGGGTGCGCCGCCTGCCGGGCGCGGTGCCGGTGTTCGCGCTGCTGTTCGTCGGCTGCGTGTGGCTGTTTGCCGGCATCGTGCAGGACGTCGTCGCGAACGATCCGCTGATGCACGCCGACATCGCGCTGTATGTGTTCCTGCAGAACCTGCGCACGCCGCCCGTGGATGCCGCGATGCGCGCGCTCGCGGTGCTGCACGGACACGATACGGGGCTGATCGTCGCGGCCGCGTTCCTCGTCTGGCTGATGATCCATCGCTGCTGGGTGACGTCCGCATGGTGGCTCGCGACGGTCGGCGTCGCGGTCGTGCTGGTGCCGGCGTTCGGCGCCGGCCCGCCCGGCATGACGCCCGCGAGCCTGCCGCCCGGCGCGCTGCACGTGCCGCTGCCCGACGCCGACGCGGCGTTCGCGATGCTCGCGAGCAGCGGCATCGGCTGGGTGATCACGCGCGACCGGCCCGCGCTGTGGCGCATCCCGGTCGTGACGGCGGTCGTGCTGTGGATCGTGCTCGGCGGCCTCGCGCGGTTGTACGTCGGCGAAACGTGGCTGTCGGGCTTGCTTGGCGGCTGGAGCCTCGGGCTTGCGTGGTTCGCGGTGCTGGCGGGCGCCTATGCGTACTGGCAGGTGCGCGAGCACGTGCAGCCGCGGGGCGCGCTCGTCGCGGTGCTCGTCGTGCTCGCGACGACCGGCGTCTGGACCGTGCCCGCGCAATGGCAGCTCGATCGCGCGGCGCGTCCGCACGTGGGCGACGTCGTCGCGATGACCGTCGATCAGTGGATGCGCGGCGGGTGGCAGCGCGTGCCGACGCGGCGCACCGAGATCGGCGGCGACCGCGAGGAATATCTGCCGCTGCAATGGTGCGCGACGTCGGATACGCTCGACCGCCATCTCTCGCTGGCCGGCTGGCAGCGCGCGACGCCGTGGTCGCCCGCCACCGCGCTGCGGTGGCTGCTGCCGCAGGCGCCGGCCGATGCGCTGCCGGTGCTGCCGCGCTATACGCACGGCGAGAGTTCGCGCCGCGTGTTCGTGCGCGTCGATCCGGCCCGTCCGGACAGCCGCCTCGTGCTGCGGCTGTGGCGTTATCCGTACGTGCTGCAGGATGCGCTCGGCACGCGGCCGCTGTGGTACGGCGCGCTGTATCGCGAGACGCTGCAACGGCCCGCGCGGCTGATGACGATCGTGCGCACGGCGACGGTCGACGATGCGGCGACGATCGCGCAGGCGCTGCAGGTCGAGCCGACGATCGAGCAGCCGCCGGCGGGGATGAGCGCGGCGCCGGCCGCGATGCTGCTCGTGTGGATGGTGCAGCCCTGAAACGCGGGCGGCGCGTCAGGCGTGCACCGGTTGCGCGGGGACGACGGACAGGCGCAGGCCGACCGTCTTGAGCACCGCGAGCAGGGTTTTCAGCGTCGGGTTGCCGTTGGGGGACAGCGTGCGATACAGCGATTCGCGGCTGATGCCGGCTTCGGCCGCGACCGTGCCGAGCCCGCCGTACGCTTCCGCGACCGTGCGCAGCGCGAGCAGCGCGGCCGCGCGGTTGTCGGGATCGTCGAGCGATTCCATCGCGACGCGCAGATAGGCCACCGCGAGTTCGCGGTCGGCACCGAGTTCGGCGACTTCCGCGTCGTGGTGCGATACCGCGCCTTTGAGCTTGTTCATGCTTGCCTCCGTTTCCAGTTCAACCAGTGTTCCTTCGCGCGCGTGATGTCGTCGGGCTGGCTGTGCTTGTCGCCGCCGGACAACAGCAACACCAGCGCGCTGCCGTACCGGCCGAAGTACACGCGATAGCCGGCACCGACGTGGATGCGCAGTTCGATCACCCCTTCGCCGACGGGCTCGCAGTCGCCGAAATTTCCGGTCTGCACGCGGCGCAGCCGCTCGCGAATCCGCGCTTGGGCGACCTTGTCGCGCACGGCGTTCAACCATTCGGTGAAAGGCTCGCGACCGTCGGCGCGCTGATAGCGAAGGAGTTCGAACTTGGAGAGCATTGTAACTTATAAGCTACATGAAGGAAATGGATATCGACGTGATGGCGTGGTCGGTCCGACGAGATGGATCAAGTGAAACGCACGCGGGCCAACTGCCGAAGCGAGACGAAGCACGGCGCAAAGGCGCTGCGCGGGAATGCCTGCAGTGCCTTCGTGGCTCGGGGTTTCGGGTGATGAGACCGGCTTCCCGAACGACGATCATTCTTTCATTCGGGGTGTGCGATGACGATTCGGCCGAACGGCCGATCTCGTCGGCGCGCGCGGGACACGCGCCGTGCAGGGGGATGAACTGCTCGAACAATCGACCCGCCGGTGCCGCCGCACGATGCGACGGGCGACCCGGCAGGTCCGGCCTGCGTTACTGCTTCGCGGGCGCGGCCGTCGCGACCTTGTCGAGCGCGGCCGGGATGAAGGCGTCGAGCTGCGCGGTCACCGATTCGTAGAAGTCGATCGGCTTGCCCCACGCGTCGGGCACGTCCTGGTGCGCGCCGGTCGCGTACTCGGCGAGCGTGAAGACCTTGCCCGCGGCCGACGGATAGAGCGCGAGCACCTTCTCCTTGTGCTTGTCGGTCATCGTCAGGATCACGTCGGAGTGCTTCACGTCGTTCGCGTTCAGTTGCACCGAACGATGCGCGGACGTGTCGATCCCGCGCCGCTTCATCAGGATCACGCCGTTTTCCTCGGGCTTTTCGTCGTAAGGATCCTCGTCGACGGCGCGCGAGATCACCGCGATGTGCGCGTGCCGTTGCGCGATCAATTGTCCGGCGATCGCTTCGGCCATCACGCTGCGTCCGGTATTGCCCGTATCGACGAACGCGACCTTCTTCGGTTCGTCCGCGAATGCCGACGTCGCGCACTGGACACCCAGGCAACAGAGCAGGGCAAGCGTCTTGAGGGGGTGGCTTCTTTTCATTCGTGTCTCCGCCAGGGTGGGGTGGTCGTCGCCGCGGCATGATGCCGGGGCTGGCGGAGATCATGCCGGCCGCGTGTGGCGGAAAAAAAATAAACGGCCGGTTTTGGCAAAAGGGTGTCGCATTGTTGCAAACCGGTCGATCGAGGCAGCCGCGCTTCGCTGCCTCGATCGCCATGCATCGCTGCATCATCGCTACGTTGCTACGTTGCTACGTTGCTACGTTGCTACGTCGTCGTCACCCGCTGAGCGGCAAACCCCGCCAGCGTCCGCAACGCGTCGCGCGCCGAGCGCAGATAAAACGCCTGCAGATGAAACACGTGCCAGCGCGCGGCATGAATCTCCAGCCGGCACGGCACGCCGCAGGCGAGCGCATGCTCGGCGAGTCGCTGCGCATCCGACAGCAGCACTTCCTGGTCGCCGGCCTGCACCAGCATCGGCGGCAGGCCGCGCAGGTCAGTGTCGAGCGGGCCGCGCGCCGCATGCGAGCCGGCACCGTGATACCAGCGCAACCCCTGTTCGAGCCAGCCGCGACGGATCATCGGATCGTCGTGGCGGCGCGATGCCAGCGTGTCGCCGCCCAGCGCGGGGTCGGTCACGGGCGAGATCAGCAACAGCGCGGCCGCGGCCGGCTCGCCGCGCTCGCGCAGCGCCATGGCGAGCGCCAGCGCGAGCGCGCCGCCGGCCGAATCGCCGGCAATTGCGATCCGGTGCGGCGCGTAGCCCTGCGCGCGCAGCGCATCGTATGCGGCCAGCGCGTCGTCGAGCGCCGCCGGGCTCGGATGCTCGGGCGCGAGCCGGTAGTCGGGCACCCACACCGGCAAGCCGGCTTCGGTTGCGAGCCGCGTCGTCACGCCGCGATGCGTATGCGGGCCGCCGAGACAGAACGCGCCGCCGTGAAGGTAGAGGATCGCGCCGCCCGCCTCGCCGCGCTTCGGCGCGATCACTTCGATCGGCACGCCGGCGGCGGACGTCCGGTAGCGCAGCGTGCCGCCCGCGCCCGGCATCAACGGCGACAACAGCGCGACGACGCGGCGCTGCATGCGCGCGCCGAACGGCGGCCCGATCAGCGGCCGGAACGCGACGCGCAGAAAGCCGCGCAGCGATGCCGCGGCGAGTGCTTCCACGCGGCCGGCAGGCGGCGCGACGACGGCACCGTGCGGCGTCGTCGGAGTTGTCGTCGGTGTCGGTGTCGGTGCCGATGCCGATGCCGATGCCGGTGCCGGTGCCGGTGCCGGTGCCGGTGCCGGTGCCGGTGCCGGAATTGGCGTCGCCGTGCCGGGCAGCGGCTGCGTGAAGCGGTACGCGGACAGCCCCGCGAAGCGCGTGATCCATCGATAGGTGAGCGTGAAGCCGGGCCAGTTCGTGCTGTTGTGGCCCGATGCATCGACGTACCAGCTCTTGCAGCCGCTCCACACCGAGCCTTCGAGCCGCTGCTGCACATGCGTGTTGTAGCGCCGGTAGCGGCGCGGATCGACGTCGATCGCGCGCGCGCCGTCGCGCCGCATCGCACGCACGCAGCGCATCACGTGCGCGATCTGGCTTTCGAGCATGTAGACGATCGAGTTGTGGCCGAGGTTGGTGTTCGGGCCGTACAGCATGAAGAAATTCGGGAAGCCCGGCACGGTGAGCCCGAGATACGCCTGCGCGCCGCGCCGCCAGGCGTCGTTCAGGTCGAGCCCGTCGCGGCCGGTGATGCGCATCGGCGACAGGAACGCGGTCGCCGCGAAACCGGTGCCGTAGACGATCGTGTCGACCGGATGATGCACGCCGTCGTCGGTCTCGATGCCGGTTTCCGTCACGCGCCGGATACGCTGCGTGACGAGCTCGACGTTGTCGCGGTCGATCGCGGCGAGGTAGTCGCTCGACAGCAGGATCCGCTTGCAGCCGATCGGATAGTCGGGCGTGAGCCGTGCGCGCAGCGCGGGGTCGCGCACGTCGCGCGCGAGCAGCTTGCGGAACGGCCGGCCGACCGCGACATCCATCAGCCCGTGCAGCCGCGTGAATGCGATCGCCCGCGATTCGTAGCGCACGTAGATCGACGCGCGATGCAGCTTCATCGCCCACGGCAGCCGGCGGAACAGCGCCCGCTCCCACGGGCGATACGCGCGGTCCGGACGCGGCATCACATAGGCCGGCGAGCGCTGGAACACGACGAGGCGCTCGACGTCGCCGGCGATCGCGGGCACGAACTGGATCGCCGACGCGCCGGTGCCGACCACCGCCACGCGCTGGCCCGCGAGCGGGTGGTCGTGATCCCAGTGCGCGGAGTGGAACGCGCGGCCGCGAAACGTGTCGATGCCGGGCAGGTCCGGCATCGCGGGGCGGCTCAACTGACCGGTGCCGCTGACGAGCACGGCGGCGCTGAGCGTCGTGCCGTCGGCGAGCGTGACGTGCCACAGCGCACGGGCCTCGTCATATTGCGCGCGCTCGACGCCGGCACCGAAACGCAGGTAGCGTGCGAGGCCGTACTTGCGTGCGCAATGCTGCAGGTACGCATGGATTTCGGGCTGCGGCGCGAACACGCGCGACCAGTTCGGGTTGGGCTCGAACGAGAACGAGTACAGATGCGACGGCACGTCGCACGCGGCACCCGGGTAGCGGTTGTCGCGCCACACGCCACCGACGTCGTGCGAGCGCTCGACGATCGCGAAGTCGTGAATGCCGGCGCGTTGCAGTGCGACGGCCATGCCGATGCCGGCGAAGCCGGCGCCGATGATGAGCGTCGACAGCGGCGCGGCCGATTCGGCGGGACGGGAGGCTTCAGGCGACGACATGGCGGGTTTCCTCGAGCTGGATCGCATCGTGCGGCGCGCACGACGCGGGAACGGTGTCGCGATGCGCCGGCGTAGCAGCCGGTTCGCATTCGGTGTCGACGGATGCGCCTGCCGGCACACGCCGCACGCCGCGAATCAGGTCGACGGCCTTCTCGGCGATCATGATCGTCGGCGCGTTGGTGTTGCCGCCGATCAGCGTCGGCATGATCGACGCATCGACGATGCGCAGCCCCTGCAGGCCGTGCACGCGCAATTGCGGATCGACGACCGCGAGCGTGTCGCGCCCCATCCGGCAGGTGCCGACCGGGTGATACACGGTGTCGGCGCGCCGGCGCAGCACGTCGCGGATCTCGTCGTCGGTCGTCACGTTCGCCGTGAACAGGTCGCGCGTGATCCATGCGGCGAGCGCCGGCGCTTCCATCAGCCGGCGCGTGAGCCGGAAGCCGGCGACCATGTCGTCGAGGTCGCGCGGATCGTCGAAGAACGCGGGGTCGATGCGCGGCGCGGCGAGCGGATCGGCGCCGTGCAGCGTGACCGAGCCGCGGCTGCGCGGCCGCAGCAGGCACACATGGCACGACAGCCCGTGGCCGGCGTGCAGCCGGCGCGCATGATCGTCGACGAGCGCGACGACGAAGTGCAGCTGGATGTCGGGCGCATCGAGGTCGGCACGCGTCTTGAGGAAGCCGCCGCCTTCCGCGAAATTCGACGTCAGCATCCCGCGCCGTTCGCGACGAAAGCGCGCGAACTCGCGCAGCATGCGCAGGCCGCCGCGCGCGGACACGCCCATCGTGTCGACGCTGCGCGCGCGGTAGCCGAGGATGAAGTCCGGGTGATCCTGCAGATTGCGGCCGACGCCGGGCAGGTCGGCGCGCACCGGAATGCCGAGCCGCTGCAGTTCGCGGGCCGGACCGACGCCCGACAGCATCAGCAATTGCGGCGTCTGCAGCGCGCCGGCCGCGAGCACGACTTCGCGCCGGGCGCGCAGCGTGCGAACCTCGCCGTGCTGCCGCACCTCGACCCCCGTCGCGCGCGCGCCGTCGAACAGGATACGCAGCACCTGCGCGTGCGTCTCGACCGTCAGGTTGTCGCGGCGGCCGACGTGCGGCAGCAGGTACGCCCGCGCCGCGCTCCACCGCTCGCCGTGCTTCTGCGTGACCTGATAGATGCCGACACCTTCCTGCTGCGCGCCGTTGAAGTCGTCGGTGAGCGGCAGGCCGGCCTGCCGCGCCGCTTCCAGGTAGCGCGCGTGGAACGGGTTGCCGGTGCGCAGGTCACTGACCCACAGCGGGCCGTCGCGGCCGTGAAACGGGTCGTCGAAGCGCTCGTTGTGCTCGCTCAGGCGGAAATACGGCAGCACGTCGTCGTAGGACCAGCCTTCGTTGCCGAGCGCGGCCCAGCCGTCGTAGTCGACGCGATGGCCGCGGATGTAGACCATCGCGTTGATCGCGGACGAACCGCCGAGCGCCTTGCCGCGCGGCTGATAGCCGATGCGTCCGCCGAGCCCGGGCTGCGGCACCGTATCGAACGCCCAGTTGTTCACGCGGGTCGGCAGCATCGCGACCGCGCCGGTCGGCACGTTGACGATCGCGTTGTCGCCGCGGCCGCCGGCCTCGAGCACGCAGACGGTGACGGCCGGGTCCTCGCTGAGGCGCCCCGCGACGACGCAGCCGCCCGAACCGCCGCCGACGACGATGTAGTCGAAAGTCTTGCTCATGAAATCGTCTCCCGATGGTCGATGGGTCAGGCGATGCGCGCCGGCGCGCGCAGCGGCGGCTCGAAGGCCTGGCCGCACGGCGGGGCGAACGGCGGGGCGAACGGGGTGGTGCCGCCGTGGCGCGCGGCGCCGTGGCGGTGCCCGTGCAGCGCGGGCGGCCGTGGTCCGCGCTGCACGCGGTCGAATGCGTCGCGCGGCCGTGCGACGCGGGTGGCAAGGTCGGGTGGGCGACTCGGTCGCATGGTGTCTCCTCCGGGGGCGTTGGCGTCGTTCAGGCGACGACTGATGACGCCGATGGTGCGGGCCGCATGGGAAAACACCAATGCTGCTTCGGGACAATTGTTTTAGTATTTGGGCCAAATCGGCGCTTCGAGGGTTTCTCAGCATGAGCTTCTGGGACTTCACCCGGAGTCCGGCCAGCGCGCGGCTGCTGGTCGATTTCGGCGACGAACGCGGCGTGCCGCGCACGAAGTTGCTGGCCGGCACGGGCCTCGCGGACGCGCAGCTCGACGATCCGAACGTCGAGGTGACGGCCGCGCAGGAGCTGCGGCTGAGCGGCAACCTGCTGCGCGCGCTCGGGCGCGCGCCGGGCCTCGGGCTCGAGGTCGGGCAGCGCTACCACTTCTCCGCGTACGGCGTGTGGGGCTACGGGCTGATCGCGAGCGCGACCGCGCGCGATGCGCTGGCGCTCGCGATGCGCTTCCTGCCGCTCACGTATGCGTTTACCGTCATCACCTACCGCGAGGAACCGGACATCGGCGTGCTCAATTTCAGCGCGCCGGAGCTCGAAGCCAACCTGAGCCGTTTCCTCGTCGAGCGCGACATGGCGGCCGCCGCCGTGCTGCTGCAGGAAATCGGCGGCGGCGATTTCGCGTTGTCGCGCTTCACGATGCAGGCGCCGAGCGCGAGTGCATCCGCTTTCGCACCGGCACCGCGCATCGCGGGTGTCGAACCCGCGTTCGGCGCGCGCGCGAACAGCCTCGCGTTCGACCACGCGTTTCTCGACCGGCCGCTGCCGCATGCGAACCCGCTGACGGTCTCGATGTGCGAGCAGATGTGCGGCCAGCTGGTCGACGCGCGACGCGCACGGGTCGGCACGTCGGAGATGGTGCGGCAATATCTGACGGCGACGCCCGGCAACGTGCCGTTCTCGCTCGAGGACATGGCGCGTCTGATGAACACGAGCCCGCGCACGCTGAAGCGCCGGCTGCAGGAAGAAGGCACGACGTTCCGGGTGCTGCTCGCGCAGGCGCGCGGCGCGATGGCCGAGACGCTGCTCGGCGATGCGCGCCTGTCGCTGACCGACGTGGCCGAGCGGCTCGGCTTCAGCGACCTGTCGAGTTTCTCGCAGGCGTTCAAGCGCTGGTACGGTGTGCCGCCGGGCACCTATCGCAGCGGCCTGCCGCGCGACGGCGGCCCGCATTGACGCTGCATTGAAGCCGCATTGAAGCCGCATTGAGGCCATCCCGCGCCACGCGCGCATTCTCCAACCCCTTCACGAGAGGACCCGCATGATCACGCTTCGCCCGATGACCGAAGACGATTTCCCCCGCTTCTGGCCCACGTACCACGCGATCGTCGCCGCGCAGGAGACCTACGCATTCGATCCGGCGCCGACGCGTGAAGCCGCTCGCGCGCTGTGGCTCGACGCACCGCTTTGCACGTGGGTCGCCGAGGAGGACGGCGTGCTGCTCGGCTCGTACTACCTGAAGGCGAACGCGGCCGGGCCCGGCAACCACGTGTGCAACTGCGGGTACATGGTCAGCGAGGCCGCGCGCGGCAAGGGCGTCGCGCGTCTGATGTGCGAGCACTCGCAGCAGGTGGCGCGCGAACGCGGCTTCCTCGCGATGCAGTACAACTCGGTGGTCGCGACGAACGAGGTGGCGGTCGCGCTGTGGCAGAAGCTCGGCTTCGAGATCGTCGGCCGTTTGCCGCGCGCGTATCGTCACGCGCGGCTCGGTTTCGTCGATTGCCTCGTGATGTACAAGTGGCTCGGCGACACGGCGGCCGCCGACGCCTGAGGCCACGGTCAGACGGCGAACGCGCCGTCGAACACGATCCGCTCGTCGAACGCGAGCGTGCCGCGCGCGAAGATCAGGTCGAGGTGGTGGCTGCCGTTCGCGCCGCCGCCGAGGCCGAGATGCAGGCCCGGATGACGTTCCTCGAACCCCGCATTGCGGCCGTACAACCCGCGGATGCACAGGTTCGTGCCGATGCCGAATTCCTCGATGCGCCGGTGATTGTCATGCCGGTCGAGATACGACGCGAAGTCGCGCCGGAAGCCCGCGTCGTCGCTGTCGAAATCGACGATCAGGCTGTCTTCGACATGCAGCGTCGCGAGCCGCTCCGCCACGCGATACTTGATCGCGAACGGCACGGTGCCGAGGAACGTGCCGCTGAACACGATCGAGCCGTGCAGGTCGGTGACGTGCGTCGCGATCTCGCCGGGCACGACGTCGAGATTGCCCATCCCGTCCACGCTCGTCCATTTCTGGTCCGGCGCGAGCGAGCCGGTCAGCGTGTTGCCGGCTTCGTCGATGAAATGAATCTGCGATGCGCGCGCGGCCGCTTCGATCAGCCGGCCGTTGCGTGCGGCGATGTCGTCGAGCGATTCGGCGAACGCCTCGTCGAGATGCGGGCCGTAGTCCTTGAACAGCACCGACTTGCTCCAGTGCTCGACGATCGCGGGACGGATCGCGGCCAGGAACGGCGGGCCGCTCGGCGACGGCGTCGGCAGGCATGACGAGTCGTACAGCAGCACGAACAGGTCCGCGTGCGTGAGCGCGGCGGCGATGTCGGCGGGCGGGGTGGTGTCGAGGCAGAGGGTCGTCGCGTCGAGCGAGTCGGGCAGGGCGGAAAACGCGCGCAGCGCGATGTCGCGGTTGCGGGTGTCGTAGCCGACCAGCAGCTTGCCCGTCTCGCCGCGTGCGAGCTTGTCGCGCAGCGCCGGGTGATACCCCAGCGCGCGGTGCAGGTTCAGCATGCGTGTCTCCGGAAGCGGCGGAAGGGCCGCGGCCCTTCCGCGGGAACGGGCTGGCCGCTCAGACCGGCCAGAGCGCGGTGCCGAACGGCACCACGGCATCCTCGACCATCATGTCGACGGCCTCGGGGTGAGTCTCTTCCTGCATCCAGTCAAGCAATTCGATCTGCCGGGTTTCCTGCATGTCAATTCTCCTGTGGTGAACATGAGCGATTCAACATGAAAGCGCGGTAAAGGAATGACCGCCGCTCATCCGCTATTTTTTGAATACCGGACGAGTGGCGTCGATATTAGTCTGATGATTTCGCGAATGCAATGCATTGCAAGGTTTTTAGCCGTAATGGGCTAAACAAGCGGAATTGCAGCGCATCGCGGGATGGCGCCGAATCAGTCGAATCACGAATGGCCGGATTATTTATCGAATCTCGGGGCCGTGAACGATTAATCGATTGCTAGATTTTTTAAATCATTAAACCAATTGCGCCGATCATTTCGATTTGCATCATTCGCGATCGATGCCGACGCCATACTGCACCATCGCCGGCTTCAGCCCAGCAGCGCCTTGCCGAGCGGCTTGACCGGCTCGGACCGGAGCACCAGCGACGTCGTGACCGCGCCGAAGCGGGCAATCGCGTCGATGATGGTTTCGAGCTGACCGGGTGTCGGCACGAGCACCTTCAGCAGGAAACAGTCCTCGCCGGTCATCCGGTGAACCTCGATGACGTGCGGCATCTCGGCAAACGCGCTCAATGCGGGCTTGATGTGCTCGTGCGTGGTTTTCAGCCGGATGATGGCCGTCATCCCCAACCCGAGCGCGGCCGGGTCGATCCGCGCGGTGTAGCCGGCGATGATGCCGCGTTCCTCCAGGCGCTTGACGCGCTCCGACGTCGCCGGCTGTGACAGCCCGACGCGCCGGCCGACTTCGGACAACGGCGTGCGCGCATTCTCCTGCAGCGCTTCGATGATCGAAATATCCAGGCGATCCAGTTCTCCGTCGGGCATCTCCGCCTTCCTGTTCCGTTAATTCATCGGGATTCTGTCTCAATATCCGATGACTTGCCATTCCGCGCGGCAGTCCCGCAGGTCAGACTGGGCGCTCTCATGTTCATGGAGGCGGGAATGGAGCGAAGCATCGTCATCGTGCCGGGGATCGGCAACTCGGACGCGGATCACTGGCAGACTCACTGGGAGACGGCGCTTCCGCGCGCCACGCGCATTGCGCCGGCGTCGTGGGAGACGCCCGACCTGACCGACTGGATCGCGGCGCTCGATGCGGCCGTCGCGGAGGCCCGGACGCCGCCGGTTCTGGTTTGTCATTCCCTCGGGTGCCTGTTGTTCGCGCATTGGCGTGCCGCTGCGGCGCGCCCGGTGCACGGGACGTTTCTCGTGGCGGTGCCCGATCCGAACGGTCCGCGTTTTCCGGTCGCCGCGCAGGCGTTCGCGCGTGTGCCGGACGAGGATTTCGGCGACCGGCCGGTGGTGGCGATCGCCAGTTCGGACGATCCGTACGACCCGTCCGGGCGAGCAGTCGCCTGGGCGGCGCAACGCGGCGCGACACCGCTGGTGCTCGGCGCGCGCGGCCATTTGAACGCGGCTTCCGGGCTCGCGGAGTGGGACGAGGGGCGCGCGCTTTTCACCGCTTTTACTGCCGGACTGGGCGCGTAGCCGAAGTCGGGTTTCAGCGCGCCCCCCGGTTTCCGGGCGGTGCGCACGGCATCCCTGTCACCGGCGCACGCCGGGCGCGTGACCGGTCAAGTATCATCGATCGATCGGCGCACCGGTTTCGGCATCGGGATCGGGATCGGGATCGGCGCCCGGCCACGACAAGGATTCCGCAGCGACCACGCCACGGCCACGGCCGTCAAGCCGCGTCGACGTTGCGGGCCCCGAGCCCCGAGCCCCGAGCCCCGAGCCCCGAGCCCCGAGCCCCGAGCCCCGAGCACCGAGTACC